>CAYUGW010000416.1:0-4372 GCA_964444245.1 uncultured Blastocatellaceae bacterium
TGGGAGTTTTTGTCGCCCAGCCCGTCGTCGTCGAAGGAACTTCGATGCTGCCCCAGCTTCACGACGGCGAACGCCTGCTCGTCAATAAACTGGTTTATTACAAATTTCAAAGCGTCAGTTGGGGACATCTGTCACGCGGCGACATCGTGGTTTTCTGGTATCCGCGAGAACCCGATAAAAGCTACGTTAAACGAATTATCGGTCTGCCGGGCGAAACGGTCGAAGTCAAAAACGGCGTGGTTTTTGTCAACGGAATCGAGCTTCAAGAACCGTATCTGGACGCTTCGCACAATCAAACTCTGCGGAAATTTGATCCAGTCAAAGTTGACGATCATTATTATTTCGTCATGGGCGACAACCGCGATAATTCGTCCGATTCGCGCTATTGGGGCTTGGTTCCCGAAAAATACATCTACGGCAAAGCGTTTTTCCGCTACTGGCAGCCTTCAAACATCGGAATGCTGGAACACGGCAAATATAATATTGACGTTCCGGAATCCACAGATGCGGAAAATGTTAATTCCGAAAGCCAAGAGTAGAGTTTTTAGAAGCTGTCTGAAAAATAAAAACCGACAGTTAAGCAAGCGGTCTTTGACCGCGTTTTACCTTTGATTTACCGAGGGAAACGCGGTCAAAGACCGCTTGCTTAACCATACATTTTATTTTCCGGACAGCTGCTAATATAAGTTATTTCAATAGAAGCAATTAACCATTTACAAGTTACAATTAACCGAATCAAAAATGAATCTTTCCAAAAAAGCAATTTTAGTTCTCGAAGACGGGCGCACATTTCGCGGCGAATCGTTCGGTGCGGAAGGCGAAACCTTCGGCGAGATGGTTTTTAATACTTCAATGACGGGTTATCAGGAAATTCTGACCGATCCAAGCTACGCCGGACAAATCGTTTGTATGACATATCCTCTGATCGGAAATTACGGCGTAAATGAAGAAGATACGGAATCGCGCCGCCCCTGGGTCGAGGGTTTTGTCGTCCGCGAATCTAGCAAAACCATGTCAAACTGGCGTTCGACCGAAAGTTTGGATTCATATCTGAAACGCCACAAAATCGTCGGCATCGAGCATATTGATACACGCGCGCTCGTCCGCCACATTCGGAGCAAAGGCGCGATGCGAGCCGCAATTTCTTCGATTGATCTGGACGAAAAATCTCTGCTCGAAAAGGTTTTAGATTCGCCCGAAATGAAAAACCGCGAACTGGCAAGTGCTGTTACGATTGAAGAATCTTTTGAATATGAGCCGAACGGGAAAGAAAAATTTCACGTCGTTGCGTATGATTTCGGCGTAAAAACCAATTCCCTGCGCGAATTTGCCAAATTCGGTTGCCGGATTACGGTCGTTCCGGCAGAAACTTCCGCCGAGAAAGTTCTGGAATTAAAGCCCGACGGAATTTTTCTCTCAAACGGTCCGGGCGATCCTTCGGCGATGCAGAAAGTAGTTTATGAAATCAAAAAACTGACCGAATCAAATGTGCCGATGTTCGGCATTTGTCTCGGTCATCAAATTTTGGGGCAAACCTTCGGCGGAAAAACCTACAAACTGAAATTCGGACATCGCGGCGGAAATCAGCCGATCAAGGATCTGACGACCGGAAAGATCGAGATCGCCGCGCACAATCACGGTTTTGCCGTTTCAAGCGAAGATTTGCCCGAAAATATCGAAATCACGCATATCAATCTCAATGATCAGACGGTCGCCGGTTTGCGGCATAAAACGCTACCGATTTTCAGCGTCCAATATCATCCCGAATCCGCGCCCGGACCGCACGATTCGGAATATCTTTTCCGGCGTTTTATCGATCTTATGCAAGAGAAAAGTTTAAAAGTTTAAATGTGAAAAAGTTTAAAAGTTTAGCTCTGTCTGCGGACGAATTCGCTTAAAATAAAGGTTTTCAAATTTTTCTCAAAACTTAACCCGAAAATACCAAAAACTTTTTCACCTTTTCACTTTTTCACATTTAAACTTTTAAATTCCTCTTTTGCCTCAATCAAACCGGGTAAATCTTCATCCGCGTCTTTCCAGTGTTCAAAGAATTTTTCGTAATCTTCTTTGCTTTTTTTCGCTTTTGCCAAACCTAATTGCGCCAGCGGATAAAGAACAGACAGCGGTGATTCGCCGCGATTGATGAGAATTTTTTCAAATTCTCTCGCGGCTTCCGCCCGTTTTCCGAGCTTTAAAAATGCGAGTCCGCGAATGTATTGCGGGTAAAATTCGGCGGCGGGTTCGAAACGCGCGACGATTTCCAGATTTTCGACCGCTTCGGCTGCTTTGTCTTTTTGCAGGGCAAGCGCGGCATTGATGACGGGCAGCCAGAGATGCGTAACGAGCGTGTTTTTCGGATATTCGGCGGTCATTTCGCCGAGAAGTTTTTCGGCTTCTTCAATTAAATTGCCAAAAATCAACGCCAGAATCACACGCGGCACGATCAGAGGATTTTGTTCGAGCCGGAGAGCTTTGTCTGTCAGATTTTTTAATTCCGCAGAAAATTCCGCGCCGTTTTCATCCGCACAGCAAAATGCCGTCCGCAGAGCGCATTCGGCGGCATAAATTCCGGCAACGCCGTTGATATTATTCAAATTTGCCAGATTTACGGCGCGGCGCGAAAAGTCTTTTGCCCGCTGCATTTGCCCGCGAAAAGCCGAAGCTTTTGCCTGAAGATCAAAACTCGTATATTCATCGGGCTGACCTTTCATCCACGCCAGATGTTTTTTCATTTCCGCTTCGTTATTTTCGATAAAGGCGATTTGATAGAGACAATTGTAAAAATAAATATTTTCCAGCCCCATTTCTATCGCTTTTTCGCATGTCTTTTTCGATTCGTCGAATTTGTTCAAAGCCAGAAGCGACATCGCCAGATTGTCGTAACTTACCGCCGAATGCGGTTTTTGCTTCAAACTTTCGCGGATCGCTTCGATTGCCTTTTCAAATTGCCCGATCTGCATATAACAATCCGATAGATTGTTCAAAGTCGTCGATACGTGGGGATAAATCCGGCGCATTATTTCCAGAGTTTCGATTCTTTGATCGAGTTCGCCGGTAACGTAAGCGTAGTAAAAATGCGAGATTCGCAGCTTTTCGAGTTCGCTCACGCGGTCTTTCAGTTCAAAGGCTTTTGCCGCGTATTCCGCCGCGAGCTTCGGCTGATTCGTGTTTGAATAACTCGAAGACGCGCCGACGTAAGCCGACGAAAAATGCGGATCGAGCGCGATTGCCTGTTTGTAAAACGAGATCGCCGCCAGCCAATTTCCCTTGCGCTGCTGCTGAACGCCGAGCGAATAAATTTTCAAGGCTTCGAGCGAAGCGGTCGTATATTCGAATTGGGCATCGAATTGTTCGATGGAAAACAGACTTTCGCCGAGTTTTTCGCGCAAACCGGTGGCGGCTTGTCCGAGAATCTTTAAAACCTGTTCTTTCGATTCGGCTTGATCCAATCTGCGCCCGATTGATTCGCCCGTTCGCGCATTGATCGCTTCCAAAGTTAAAACATAAAGCGAACCGAAACTCGAAATCGTTCCCGTAATATAAGCCTTTAAACCTTTCCGCAGACAAATTTCGCGTCCGAGTTCGGGTGTAACCGGCTCATCCGGGACGCGTTCCATCAGGCGCAGAGTGTTTCGGACTTCGGTTTCGGGAAAAATATCCAGAAACGGCGATTGTTCCAAAGATACGGCGAGCGCGGTTTTAAGTGTTCCGTCGAAAACCGGATCGCCCGTCAAGTTTGTAAATTCGGTCAAAAGCAGTTTATCTTTATTGATACTGCCGCTTTGCGAAAGATTTGCAGAAAAGAAATTTTGCGAAACCTGCATTTCAATCGTTTTTGCCGTATCGAGCGGAGTGTTTCGCTCTAATTCGATCTCAAAATCAATCCGGCGTTTGAGATTTCTCAAATCGAGTGCGAAATCCTTGATCGTCTGATAGCGTTCCGACACATTTTTTTTCAGGGATTTTTTGATAATTTCTTCGATTTCCACCGGAAAATCGGTGAGAAAATGATTAAGCGGCGGAACTTCCCTTTCCAGAATCGCGACGATTACATCGCTCATCGTGTCGCCCTGAAACGGCACGAATCCGGTCAGCATCTGAAATAGAACAATTCCCAGACTCCAAATATCGGTGCGCTCGTCAACCGCCAGACCGCGTGCCTGTTCGGGCGACATATATTGCGGCGTTCCCATAATCATTCCGGGAAAAGTTTTTATCGCCAGATTCGCATATTTATTCGATTCGCTGTTCGTCGTTTGTTTTTCGGTAAGCTTGGCAATCCCGAAATCGAGGATTTTCACAAAACCGTCGGGACGAATCATTATATTTTCGGGCTTGATGTCGCGGTGAATAATTCCGGCATCGTGCGCCG
>CAYUGW010000417.1:0-483 GCA_964444245.1 uncultured Blastocatellaceae bacterium
GAAACGGTCGTCGGAAACCGTTATCAACCGCCGAGCGTTCCGACCATTTCGGCTGAAAAACCGCAGAACAATAAAAAAATCTTCGCTGTTTTCGGCGGGTTATTTGTTGTTTTTTCACTGATTATTTCCGCTGCCGGGGCGATGCTCTATTTTTATTATCAATCGCAAAAGCAAGTTATTAAAGTAAAACCGACACCAACGCGCACGCCGAAAAAGGAAAAACCGCCGACACCGAAACCTTCCGCCACGCCCAAGCCTTCACCGAGCGAAACACCGGAAGAAACGCCCGAACTTATCTTTACGCCGCCGACCAAACCGACGCGGCAGGGTTCTTTCAGAATTGAAGCCGATGAAGAAGGCTGGCAGCTTTCCGAAATCGAAACCGTTCCTTCGCAAACCTTTAGCACGAGCGTGCGCGGCACGATTATTTTAGACGAAATCGGTTCAAACATTACTGCCGCAGGAATCGGAAGCAATAGAGAA
>CAYUGW010000417.1:493-4370 GCA_964444245.1 uncultured Blastocatellaceae bacterium
AGAACGGCGCATTTACACGCAATATCCGACCGGCGCACTTTTGATGCGAACGCGTTTTGCAAACGGAAAAGTATCGAATATTCAGCCTGTTGCGGCTTCGGATATGTGGGAAAACGCACCCGGCGAACGCGGCAGAATCGAATTTTTAATTAACGATAATTCACCGGAAAACAATGAAGGCGAATTTATAGTTTCGGTTACTTTGGTGAGCGTTCCGTGAAAGAAGTTTAATGGTGAAAAAGTGAAAAAGTTTAAAAGTGAAAAAGTTAGTAACAAACGGCAGTGCTTTCTCATAAAAAATTTACCGTGAAAATCTGATGATTTTTCATAAATTGCCTCCAACCTTAGTTCTACTGTTTATACTTAAGTGGAATCTGGCAGTAAAAACACGACTCTGATTGATTTGGTCGCCAACGGCGACTGACAATCCCGCTTCGCCGCCCAGCGAGAATCGCTGGGTCGAGTGTTGAAAAAACATTCCGTCGCTGAAGGCGACGAACAAATACACCGCAAATGTTACTCGCTTTCAGCGAGCGGTCGTGTTCGTCGCGACTAACCCGGCGATTCTCGCCGGGCTATAAAATTGGTCGCCGTTGGCGACAAAAACCAATATTTTGACTTGTGTATAAACGGTAGAACTAAAGTTGGAGGCAATTTATTTTTATGAGAAAGCCCTGCTTTTAATTATTATGTTTCTTACAAATTACATCAGCATAAGCACCGGATTTTCGAGCATTTGTTTGAATGTCTGCAAAAAGCGCGCTCCGGTCGCGCCGTCAATCACGCGGTGATCGCAACTCATTGTTACAGACATAATATTTCGCACGACGATTTCGCCGTCCTTGACGACTGCCGTCGGTTTTGCCGCACCGATGGCAAAAATCGCGGCTTCGGGCGGATTGATGATCGCCGTAAATTCTTTGATCCCGAACATTCCAAGGTTTGAAACCGAAAACGTCGCGCCCGTGTATTCTTCGGGCAGAAGCTTTTTCTCACGCGCTCTTTCGGCTAATTCTTTGACTTCTCCGGCAATGTCCGCAATGCCTTTTTTGTTCGCACCGCGAATTACAGGCGTGATTAAACCCTCGTCAATCGCCACCGCCACGCCGACATCCGCGTCTTCGTAAAAACGAATCTTGTCGTCGCGGTAGGAAGAATTTATAAACGGATGTTTCATCGAAGCCATCGCCGCAACTTTTATTATTACATCATTAACCGAAACTTTTTCGGGCGCGATTGCTTCGTTGATTTTCTTGCGAAATTCGAGCGCGTTGTCCATTTCGATCTCGACCGTCAGATAAAACGTCGGAATCGGACCGATGGACGTCGCCAGCCGTTTGGCAATAATCTGCCGCATTTTTGAAGTATTTTCTTCGCGGAAAGCGGATGCGCCTTGAACTTCGGCTTTCCCGAAACCCGGTGCGGAAGCGGCTTGTTCTTTGGAATCTGGAATCTGAGATTTGGAATCTGAAATCGCCGCTTCAATATCGCGTTTAATAATTCTGCCGCCCGGACCCGAACCGGAAATCGCTTTCAGATCAACGCCGTTTTCCGCCGCCATCCGCGCCGCAATCGGCGAAACGATCATACGACCATCCGATTTCGGATTTTGGATTTCGGATTTCGGATTTTCAATTTCAGAACCGGATTCTTCTTTTGAAGATTTTTCCGGGCTTTCTCCTTTTGGAGTTTCGGCTTCAGAACTCGGTGCTTCCTGCTCCTCTTCTCCCTTTCTCCCCTTCTCCCCTTCTTCTTCCGCCGCCGCGCCGTTTGAAGTGGTTTCTCCTTCGATTTCCTTCAAAAGCGCGGAAATATCTTCGCCCGCATCGCCGATAATGCCGATGGTTTGACCGAGTTTGGCGTTTTCGCCGCCCGGAACGATGATCTTGAGCAGCGTTCCGGCTTCGAGCGAAGTCATTTCCATCGTCGCCTTATCGGTATCAACTTCGGCAATCGTTTCATTCGCCTCGATCGCGTCGCCTTCCTGTTTCACCCAGCTTGAAATTTGTCCTTCCTCCATCGTCGGAGAAAGCTTGGGCATTAAAATTTTATTTGCCATAATTGTTTATAAATTAAGCCGCTAATTTTTCCTTTAATTCCTGCAAAAATTCCGTGTCGTTTAATAATTCAGAACGTAAATCTTTGTATTTTGATAATTTCTTTTCTTCTTCTTCAAACTTTTCACGCAATATTTCATTTAAGTATTTTTCAATGCTCGAATCTTCTCTATTTTTAGAAACAGATTTTAAAAAATAATATAAATCTGCATCTAGGCGAATTTCATTTATTACTTGATACTGCTTTTTTTTATTCATTTGTCAGCATTTTATTTTAATTCTTCTATAAATATTTGTTCAATCCTTGGTAACTCTTTATCAATTAATTCCCTAAATCTTTTTTCAATAAGTTGATTGATATTAAAATCTTCATTTTCAAGAGATTTCTCATATTCGTTTTTTGAAATAATTTTTTTTTGATACGCTTGGTGCCACTCTTTTGATAGTTTTCCATCCTTTTTAATAACTTTATCGAAAAAGCTATGATGGCGTGAGTAAATTTCATAAAGTTTCTGACGAGTAATTTGATTGCCCCGACCAATTTTAAAAGCAAAAGAAATAAAATCTTTTCTAACGCTAAACTCAAACAAAAATTCAAAATCATTTGTCAGGTCGTGATTTGTCGAAACTATATTTCTCTCTTTCAATTTAGGTAATAATTCATACAAAAAGTTTGGGTGAAAGGTAATCCAAGTTTTACTTGACCTTAAAAGTTTTATTTTAGGTTCATTTTTGATAAGTTCAATTAAATTATGGTTTCCAATCAATCCACGCTGAGTTGGTTCTGCGTATTTGAAAACTAAATCAAACGCTGACTTATACTTTTGATAAAGATTTTGAGCAATTAATTCTATTTCTTCATTTTGGTTAAGCATCGATTTTAATGTTTGCAAATACTGTTCAAAAACAAAACGGCTTTTGTCTTTCAAACTCTTTTGTTGAATTATTTGCTCAATAAGTTTAACTATGTGCGTGTAATCCAATTGAACATAATAATCTTGTTCTTCCTCAGTTATATTTTGTTCAAAGAGCGATAAAAAAATGTAAATTTTATGTTTGAAGTCAGGATATTCTTTTTCAATTAACTCTCTATATTTCTTTAATTGCCCTTTGCCTTCGCCCGAATAAATTTTGTTCTCAATGACAATACAAAATTCATTTTTTCTCGAAAGCAAGATTAAATCAATGTTTTTATATTCACGTCTGATTTCTAAATCGTCAAAATCTAAATGCACAAAATCAAAAACAGAAAGTTTTGTTTGTAATCCTAAATCTGCAAATTGATTTTCACGATAATAGAGTTTTATAAATTCTTTAACGGCAAAATCACCAATATTATGAGATTCATTCGGGTTGAAAATCCAAGAAAGAAAATTTGAATGCTGCAATTCCCTATGTGCAACGCCCAGAATTTCCATTAAATTAACTTCTTCGCTGGCGAGATTTTGCAAATTTGTAAAATCTTCATCGAGAATCAATTCTTTAAGTTGGTTTTCAACATCTTCCATTTACAAATAACAAACTTCCTTGACCGCCGCGATGATTTTTGCTACGTCCGGCAAAGCCAGTTCTTCGAGATTTTTCGCATACGGCATCGGTGCTTCGGCGGTTGAAATTCTTTTGACGGGCGCGTCCAGATAATCGAACGCGTTTTCCATAATCTGATGCGAGATTTCCGCGCCGACCGAGGCGAAGGCGTGCGATTCTTCAGCGATGACGAGCCGATTCGTCTTTTTCACCGATTTGACGATCGTGTCAATATCGAGCGGTTTGATGGTGCGCGGGTCAATTACTTCGACCGACACGTCGAAATCTTTGTT
>CAYUGW010000418.1:0-4339 GCA_964444245.1 uncultured Blastocatellaceae bacterium
AAAACCCGATTTGAGCCAGTTCTTGTTTGTCGTTTGCGAAACGGTCAGATAATAGGCGATGCCGAGAAAGATCATATAATCGAGCATATGAAAAACCCCGTAATTCGCCGCCGCCGCGATGTAGAGTGCGAAAACTCCCAAACCCGTCAGGAAAACCGTATAACGCGATATTACTGCCAGCGCCATCGCGAGCTGAATCCACGGCACAATCGGCGAAGCGGTTTTGAGTTCCGGCGTGAGATAGAAACTTTCACCGACTCCGAACGCCCACCAACCGAAAAGAGCGAGAAAGAAAATTCCGGCGGCGGTGCGCATTATGTAATTGGCGGCGTTGTCGAAGAGCTTCATCTTCTTGTCGAATTCGGCTAAGATGCCTTCTTCGTAAATATATCGGTCAACCAGAAAAAATAAATAACAGGCGACGACCGAAACAAGAAACATTTTGACAAAAGTTCCGTCCAAAACTTCACCGATCGGTGTCGGCGGCTGGGTCACGTCGTAATCGAAAAACCATTTGACGTGCGCGTTTGCCGTTATTGTGCAAAATGCCAGTAAAATAAATGCTATCAGGGTTTTATTTAGTTTTTGGAATGTCATTTTTTTCGCCTTTGGGTAATTCCATCGTTAATGTTAGAAAAAACTGAATTTTGAAAAATACATTTGTCGGAATAAGTGAAAGGTAAAAAGTTTATCAAGCAATTCGTAAATATCGCTTATCCCTTATCACTTTCTAATTTAGCGTGAGTTCAATATAAGCCGTTGAAAACGGCGGCATATTTGTAGCCCATAACGCTGAGTTTTCGGGAACAAGTTAGCGATATTTTTCAAGCGGTTGAAAACCGCGACATATATTTTATGCCGCCATTTTCAATGGCTTTGTCGAAATTCTCATCATTTTCCCACGATTTGCATCGTGGGCTACAAATATAACGTCGGTTTCACCGACTAAATCCGAATTTCTTACGTCGCGCCTCACGTTATTTTAGATTTCATGACAATTGTTCCGGTTTTTTTCTGCGTTCTTTGCGGATGGTGTGCGTGAAATTAAACTCTTGAAAACAATAATTTAATTTCACGCAAAGACGCAGAGGACGCAAAGTTTTATTGCCGAATCATTAAATTTACAGATTACTTAACACTTATTCCAAAAACTACTTTTCTTTTATTCAACTTCTGCCCGTTTTCGTATTATGAACCCAATCCGCCGCGAGCGGCGATTTTATTTTAACCTTTATGCCGAGATAATCGCGGAAAACGCCTTGCAGATTTCCGACCTGTTCTTCTTCGGCACGGCGCAGATATTCGGGGCGACCGCTGTGCAAGGTCGGCGTGATGATGAAAAACACGCGCGGCACGGGATTGACCGCGAAATTTTCGGGTTTTTCCTTCGGATTATTTACATTTACGAGATAATTTCCCTCGTCATAATTGCGGACGTGGCATTGCATACAGGTCATTCCGCGTTCTTCAAACAGACGGCGGCGGGCATCGTGCAGAGGCGTTTCCGCAAAGCGAAAACCGCTGATGATCTCGTGAATATTTAATGTCGTGTCGATATTATTTCGCTTGACCGTGCCGTCCGGCATTATTTCGGGAATTGCCAGATTGCTCTTGTCGTCGTCGTCAATCAGGTGATCCCAGCCTTTTTTATAATTCGCGCTTTTGACATCGGCAAACGGCGGCGGAACGGGTTTGAATGCAGTTGCGTCCGCGTTCGGTTTGATCGAAGCGGCAAAACCGTCAATCGGCGGGCTGATAAATGCCAGAACCTTTTTGCCGTTTCTCATTACGGGACCGACCTTGATTGCGCCCAAAAGCCAGCCGTCGCCGTGCAGGTAATTTCCTTTTTCGTCGTATTCATTGCCGCCGCCGAGTCTGGAATTATGCGGTATTGCGGCAAGATTCGCCCGCATCATCGGATCGTCTTTGTCGTAATAATTTAAGACCCTTGTCATAAAATCCGCCAACGCTTCGCCGTATTTCGCTTTATCACCCGCGACGAACGGTTTCATATTTTCGCCGTCGAAAAAAGTTTCGTGAAACATTTTGGCAAAGGTCAGATTGTTTTTCTGCCGAAGTTCTTCGGGGCGTTTCGCGTCAATGCCGCGCACGATGCGCATACGCGGCATCAGATATGCTTGTTCGGCGGCTCTGGTGTTGAAATAAACGAGGCGCAGCTCGAAAACTTTTTTGTTAAGGCGCGGACGCACGGCGATCAATTTCCAATGTTCGGCATTCCATTCGGGATTGTATTTCGGGCTGTCGGGATCGAGCGTCGGATTTTTGTGCAGAACGGCGAGTTCCTTGAGCGAATCGCGGAAAAGCTGTGCGCCGGTCGTCGTTTGAATATCGCTGCCGGGTTTGATCTGTTTATCGGCTTCGATTTCCGCTATGCGCTGGAAAAGATTGATTATATTCCATTGTTTCTCAGCCGCTTTCAAGCGTTCGGGATCAATGATCGTCACAAATGCGTCAACTTCGAGCGGCGCGGGCGGCAATTCCAAGAGTTTGACCGGATTTTTGACGATTTCGATATTAAAAGTCTTGGAAACGGTGCGCTGTTTTCGTGTCTTATCACGCGGAATTTCGGTAACTTTAACGACAAATTTGCCGCTTTTGCCGTCGCTTTTTTGCGGTGTCCAATCAATCGTCAAAGTGTTTTGATTAAATATCGCCGATTCCGGTTTTTCGGTTAGTTCCGTGCGAACGAGATCGCCTTCCTCATCTATAACTTCGAGCGCGATTTTTAATCTCTGTCCCAAACCGATTTTCTTATGGCGAAAATCCTGAATTTCGGGTAATTGATTTTCCTTTTCGGCAGACGTAACCGCCGCATTCGACTTTTGCGGCAGCGCGTCGCTCCCGGCGTTTGTCATAAACGGGCGCAGCAAAAATACACTAAACAAACCTGCAAAAATCAATAAAAATGTGATCTTAAGTTTTCGTTTCATATTGTTAATGTTTTGTTTTTGCATAATTTATCACGTTTTTGACCATAAAAGTCAAACATTTTTTTAGTGTCACACAAGTTTTTTTATTTTTGGATAATAATTCAAATCAAAAGACCTTTTCTTTAAAAGCGAAAAAAACGGTCCGGAACAGACAAAAAAAGCGAAAACAAAATTCAATCGTTTTCGCTTTTCCTGTTTTTTTTTGACTTTGAGTTTTTTTAGTTTTCGGACAAATTCTTTAACCAATTTAACAAAATATCTTCCTGTTTGTGCAGAGCATTTTCGGCTTTTCCGTCAAAAGATTTGGTCATCGGAAGTTTAAAAAATATCGAGAGTTCTTCGATCACGCCTTTTTCGTTTTTTTGTTTTGCTAAATCCAAGCAGCGCGCGATTTCGATGGCGAGCGGGGCGGCGAGGATCGAATCTTTGCACAGGAAATTTATTTTCAGCTGCATCGGCTGACCTAAAAAGCCCGTAAAATCAATGTTGTCCCAGGCTTCTTTGTTGTCTTTGCGCGGGCGGTAATAACGTATGTCAACGAGATGATCTTCGACTTTATAGCCGAGAATATCATCGAGAACCGATCCCTTTGTTTTTCGTTTCGAGGCGAGCGAATGCTCGTCGGAAAGCGCAAAACCGTCGCGGTTTCCTAAGATGTTTGTCGAAAACCAGCCCTCGACGCGTAAAGCGCGCGTTTTCAGAGCCGGAGCGATCACGGTTTTGATAAATGTCTGTCCGGTTTTGCCGTCTTTTCCGGCGATTGGCACATTTTGTTTTTCGGCAAATTCGACGAGCGCGGGAATGTCTGCGGCGACCGACGGCGTAAAGTTTCCATAAGGAATTTCTTCGGCAATTGCGGCGTAAGCGTAGAGCATCGCCGGGCTTATTTCTTTTGAATCCGCGTCGAGAGCATTTTCAAAATCGGCGAGTGAATTAAAAATCTCGTTGCCTTCATCGGCGAGCTTTTCGGTCGAAGCGAGATTGATAACGACCGTCTGATCGCAAGTCTGTTTGAAATCGCGCAAATTTTTTCTGATTTTTTCTATATTTGCGCGGTGCGAATTTTCCCGGGAGAATTTATTTTCGCCTTCGATATTTGCGAGAAACTCTTTATTTTCAATCGCCCGCCACGGTTTGATTTTTCGCAAATCTTCCTGGGCGGCGACAAATTGTTTATGCGTTAAAACGTCGTGTTCTTCCGCCGCTTTTGCCAGGTGTTCGCCGAACAGATCCCAACCGGCGAACGTGATATTTTCGTAATTCGCTAAATTTTTAACTAATTTTTCATCCAGACCGGCAAGCGGCAAACCTGTTTTATCGATTACACCTTTTCTCAAAAGTTCGATTCCGGCGACCATCGTCGTGCCGACCGCGCCGCCCAAACCGAT
>CAYUGW010000419.1:0-1308 GCA_964444245.1 uncultured Blastocatellaceae bacterium
GTTTTAAAGCAGATCGAAGCGGAAAAGGAAAACGCCATTTTATTTGTAGATGAAATTTCCTTTTTCTCGAAAAACAATCCGGTTTTCGGCGCAATCGTGGCAAAAAATCTCCGTTCGGCAATCGCGGAAGGGAAAGTGCGCGTCATCAGTTCTTCCGTTTTGGAAGATTATCAAACGGAAATCGCGCTCGATTCCGGGATGAAAAACCGTTTTGCCAAACTCGATCTTTCCGGCAATGCCGATTCGTTGCGCGACGATTCGTTTGTCGGCGACAAGGTTTCGCCCGATCTGCGCGAATTGCTGAACACAATCTCGCCGAGCGAAAACGTCAATATCATCATTCAAACCGACCGCGCGAATCTCGGAGAACTTTCGCGCCTCGTTACCGATAATCAGGCAAACATCGTTCGCCGGATGGATAATCTCGGAATGCTCGAAATCACACTTCCGGCAAGTATGGTCGGGGCGGTTGCCGGAAATGCGACAGCTCAACATCTTTCCTTGAATAATGCGGTCGGATCTACGCAGCTATTAGGAATCAGAATAAATCTAGGCGGCGGTTCTTCTTCGACAGCAACTCCCGATCCGAATACGGGTTCGGGCGCGAATGACGAATTAAACAAACACGTCGAAACGACAACCGGAGCGGTTGAGGCGCGTGGCTCATCGTCAACGAGCAATCTTTTCGGAAACAAAATCGGCATCGCCATTCTCGATTCGGGCATTGATGCAAATCACAGAATCTTTGATAGTTCTTCGGGCAGCAGCAGCGAAAGAATCGTCTATCAGCAAGATTTTACCGGACAGGGAACGACCGCAGACCTTTTCGGACACGGAACGCACGTCGCAGGTTTGGCTGCCGGAACGGACGGCACGACGAATCTGAAAAATTTTCGCGGTATTTCAAGTAAAGCCAACCTGCTCAATATGAGAGTTTTGGATCAAAACGGAGAGGGAACAATCGCCGGAGCTTTGCAGGCTCTGGACAGAGTTTTGCAGCTGCGCCAGACGCATAATATCAAGATAGCCAATCTGAGCTTCGGAACTCCGGCAATCGAATCTTACCGCAACGATCCGCTGTGCCGTGCGGTCAGAAGATTGGTTGATGCCGGTATTGTCGTCGTCGTCGCCGCCGGAAACACCGGAAAATTGCCCGACGGACGAAAAATCTACGGCGCGATCCATTCGCCCGGCAACGAACCTTCGGCAATCACGGTCGGCGCGACAAACACATTTAAATCGAATGCCAGAGGCACTGACGGCGTTACGACCTTCAGTTCACGCGGTCCGACGCGCTCGTTTTATATA
>CAYUGW010000419.1:1318-4339 GCA_964444245.1 uncultured Blastocatellaceae bacterium
CAAACCCGATCTGGTCGCGCCTGGAAATAAATGATTATCGGCTTCGGCGGCAAACAACAGATTGCTGGCAAACAATCCGCAGCTTGCTTTTTCAAATCCGGGCGGCATTAGAGAAAAAGTTATGTATATGAGCGGAACTTCGATGTCAACACCGATCGTTGCCGGCACGGTGGCGATGATGCTTCAGGCAAATCCGCGTCTTACGCCGAATATGGTTAAGATGGCTCTGATGTACACGGCGCAGCAGCTTCAGGGGTTTACGCATCTCGAACAGGGCGCGGGGCAACTTAATATCGAAGGTGCAATCCGTTTAACAAAAACCATCAAAACCAATATTCCGGCAAATGCTCCGCTCGGTTATCCGATTAACGCCAATTGTATATTGAATACGATCTGCACTCTGCCGACACCGACTACGACCATTTCAAGCTATACGTTCAAATGGTCGAGCGGAATTATGGTCAATAGCGGCTATGTTATGGGAACTGATTTATTTACCAAATATCAGAAGGTTTATGATCAGGGACTTTTAATGTCGGACGGACTTTTAATGTCGGACGGACTTTTAATGTCGGACGGACTTTTAATGTCGGACGGAACAATGTTTGCGGATTACAGTCAAACTTTTGATGAAACGCAAGGTATGCAGGACGGGACAATTCTCGGTGACGGACTTTTAATGAGCGACGGTTTGTTAATGTCGGACGGTTTGTTGATGTCGGACGGTTTATTCAACGGCAGTATTTTAGGGGATTAATCCGTGAAAGAGAAAAGCCGATCTTAAAACTTTTCCAAGGTCGGCTTTTCTCCAATTAATAACCACAATAAAACCGAATCATTTTAGTAGTTATAAAAAAAAAATACTAAAATGATTTTTTTACTGGAATTTTAACTTCGTTTAACCTATAATAACAACAACTAAAGATTTTATTCTTTAGTTGCGTTAAAAAATCACCCTGCACGCCCGAACTTTTAGAAACATAATTTACGACATAAAGCCGAATCAAATCAAACAAATAGGAAAACAATTAGTGACGACGAAAGAAAGAATAATTAAATTTTCTACTTGGACAACCTTGTCGTTAGGCGTGTTGTTCTGTCTCTATTCGTTTATCTTTTTTCCGGTTGAAAGAGTAAATGTTCAGCTTATTGCTATTGTCTTAGCCACCGTTTTTTTAGGTCAATATCTTCATCTCCAACTTCCCCGAACCAAGATTCATTTATCAATCTCCGATGCAATGATCTTTGTCGCCTTAATATTATACGGTGTCGAGGTAGGCGTTTTGCTGGCGATTTTTGAAGCCACGGTAACAAGCCTGAGTATTAAACTGCAAGGCGGCAAAATAAGATACATAACAATTGCCTTAAATGCTGCCACCGCAAGTATTGCCACATTCGCAACTGCTATTACGGTAAAATATCTCTTTGTTTCGATGAAAGATACGGCGGAAAACAAACATTTTTATTCGCTTGTTTTGATGCTGGGTTTGATGGCATTCGTCCAATTTCTTGTAAATTCGCTTTTTGTCGCGATATTTACGGCGAAGAAAACCGAAAAATCAATCTGGCGGGTTTGGCACGAAACCTGTCTGAATGTGCTTGTAATTTATGTTTTCAATGCAATAATTGCCGGCGTAATTCTCAAAGCACTGCTTAAAATCGACGCGTTTATGGCATTGGTCGGGGTCGTCGTTTTAGGAGTAGTTTTCCTGACCTACCGGCGATATGTTGACGATGTCAAGGAAACATCGGCAAAAGCCGAGCAAGCCGAAAGAGCGCGAGCCGAGCAAGCCGAAAAACACATCGAAGAACTCAAACACCATATTTCCGAACAAGACCGCATAGGTAAAGCTCTCCGGGAAAGCAAAGAGCGGTTTCGCCACGCGGCTTTCCACGATGCACTGACCGATCTGCCGAATCGAAATTTATTTATCGAAACAATTCGGTTTATGCTCGAAAAGAGCAAAGCGGCACGAGGCGGGCAATTTGCCGTTTTGTTTTTAGACCTTGATCGTTTCAAGACGATTAATGAAAGTTTAGGACATTCAATCGGCGACAAACTTATTCTGCACGTCGGTAAACGCCTTTCAAATCTGATTCGCGAAGGCGATCTGGTCGCCCGTTTCAGCGGCGATGAATTTGCCATTATTCTCAACAACGTCAAATCGGTGAATGAAGCGGGCAGCTTTGCCGAGCTAATCAGCCAGAAACTTTCCGAACCTTTCACCTTGAAAGGCAGACAGGTTTTTACGGGTGTCAGTATTGGCATTGCAATGAGCGGTCCGGGTTATGAAGATGCCGAAAACATTTTGCGTGATGCGGACATTGCGATGTATTACGCCAAAGAGAAAAACAAAAATTTCGAGATTTTCGACAAAACGATGCACACCCGCGCCGTTACGCTCCTCCAGCTCGAAACGGATTTGCGCTATGCGATTGACCGCAACGAATTATGCACATATTATCAGCCGATCATTGATCTGGACAGTCTGAATTTAATCGGATTTGAAGCCTTGATTCGCTGGAATCACCCGCGCCGCGGACTTGTGCCGCCGCTCGAATTTATTCCGGTCAGCGAAGAAACCGGATTGATCGTGCCGATTACTTTGTGGATTCTGCGTAATACGTGCGAGCAGATGGTCCAGTGGCAAAGCCTCTCGCCAATGAACAAATCTCTGGTAATCAGCGTCAATCTTTCCGGAAAGCATTTTGCACACGGCGATCTGGTCGAACAGGTTCAAAAAATTATCGAAGAAACGGGAATCGATCCGGGATGTTTGAAACTTGAAATTACCGAAAGTGCCGTGATGGAAAATGCGGAAATGGTTATTTTGATGCTCAAACAACTCAAACAACTCGGTGTTCAACTGAGTATTGATGATTTCGGTACGGGTTATTCTTCCTTGAGTTATCTGCACCGTTTCCCGATTGATACGCTCAAAATTGATCGTTCATTTGTCAGCACAATGGAAAACGGTTCGGAAAACGGCGAGATCGTCAGAACAATCGTCGCACTGGCAA
>CAYUGW010000420.1:0-2314 GCA_964444245.1 uncultured Blastocatellaceae bacterium
TGCATGAGTCCGATAGGACGCGCAAAGCGTTTGGATCGAATAAAGTTTAGTGCAAGCAAAGACTTTTTCGCGCTGTCGCGCTCATGCAAGCGGGGACGCTCGCGCTCCAGTCATTTCTCACTTATTCTGCGGCTTTGATAAAAATTTCGGCTAGTTCGGCAGAGCGCGTGAACATCGGATAATATCCGGTCGGAAGATCTATGAATTCGAATTTTTCATCCTTCAATTCGCTGAACAGCGGCAAATCTTCCTTTAATAATTCCCTGACATCTTCCGAAGTATCTTCGCACCAGACGGCGAGTTTCGGCAGATTTTTCCGCAGTGGATTTTTCAGACTTACCGTTTGACGCGCCGCGTTAAACGGCTGCGGAGTCGCCAGTTTTTCGATTAAATTTATATCTTCTTCGGTCAGATCGGTCAAATTTTTCCCGTCGTCGAAATCTTCGCGCGAAGGCAAAGGCAATTTCCAGCCGTCGCCGTTTTCATTAATTGATTTCTCGAATTTTTCCATTTGCGCAGGCGAATAAAAATCAATGAGTGCCGCGCCGTCCGGCAGAGGAGCGCAGTCAACATAGATCAATTTGGCGATGCGTTCGGGGATTTTGTCGGCAACTTGCGTAATTACAACGCCCGCGTAAGAATGCCCGGCGAGATAAACATTTTCGAGTTCGCTGAATTTTATTAAATTTACAACGTCCGCAACGTGCGTATCCAAATCGGTTTCCGCCGAGCCGAGATGAACTCTTTCGCCGAGTCCGGTCAGAGAAACGGGGAAAACTTCGTGTCCTTTTTCGCGCAGAATTTTTTCAACATTACGCCAAGCCCAACCGCCGAGCCAAAATCCGGGAACTAAAACAAAATTTGCCATAATTTCAACAATCTATGAAATTTCGCCTTCGCCGAAATGTTTGCCAACCCAAATTTTTATCCAAAGACTTTGTTTTGTAAATCTCTTATCGGTGACTATTGCTTCAAACTTTTCCAACCATTGTTTTTGATGGTCGGCTGTCCACATTTTTCCGAGAAAAATCAACTGTTTTTTCTTTTTTATTTCTACAGTTAAATTAACTGCTCCGTCAAACCAAAATGGGCTTTCGATTAAATCTCCGGCAATTGCCTCAAACAAAAAACTAAGGTCTTTTTCGTAAACCTCTATTTTTTCGCCTTTAAGCAATTGCTCGAAAATATCCAAAAACTGTTCGGCTAATTTATTCAGATATTCTTACCTCGCCTAATTTAACATTTGCTCGACCGATTTATAACTCGCTTCCAGAGCCTCGGTTAATTTGCTTGCGTCCGTTCCGCCGCCTTCCGCCATATCGGGTTTTCCGCCGCCGCGACCGCTGACAATCGGCGCGATTTCCTGCACAATGCGCCCCGCTTTTATTTTATCGGTCAAATCGTCGGAAACTCTCACGATGAATGAAACTTTATCGTCTTCGGCGCGACCTAAAACGACCACGCCGGATTTCATTTTTGCGAGAAGCGTGTCGGATAAATGCCGCATTCCGCCTTTGTCCAAGCCTTCGACCGTTTTGGCGATGACTTTTACGCCGCTTATCTCGCGTGCTTCGTCGCCGTTTGATGAAGCATTTCCGATTGCACCCGTGGCGATTTTCATCTTTAATTCATCATTTTCGCGTCTGACGCGTTTCAATTCTTCCTGCAATTTTTCGATTGCGCTCGGCAATTGATCGCGCTGAGTTTTTAGAAAAGACAGTGATTTATCAATTAATCTTTCGTCTTCCCTGAATCTTTCAAATGCGTCAAAACCCGTAATCGCGCGGATTCTTCGCACGCCCGACGCGATTGATTCATCGGACACGATCTTAAACGAACCGATGTCGCCCGTCGCGCGGACGTGCGTTCCGCCGCACAATTCCATCGAAAATTCGCCGCCGCCGACCGACAAAACGCGCACATCCGCGCCGTATTTTTCGCCGAACAGCGCGACCGCACCGGAGCGCATCGCCTCTTCGATTGCCATTATATTCGTATTAACCGGATGATTTTCCAAAATATACCGGTTGACAAGGTCTTCGATTTCCGTGATTTCTTCCGGCGAAAGCGGTTGATAATGCGTATAATCGAACCGCAAAAACTGCGGCGCAACGACCGAACCGCCCTGTTTGACGTGCGTTCCGAGAACTTCCTTGAGCGCGGCGTGAACGAGATGTGTCGCCGTATGATTGCGCCGCGTCGCATCGCGTTTTTCCTCGTCAACCGTCGCCGTTACCACATCGCCGACCTTGATCGCACCGCTTTTGACCTTCGATTTATGCAGGACAATTCCCGCAATCGGCGCAAAAGTATC
>CAYUGW010000420.1:2414-4335 GCA_964444245.1 uncultured Blastocatellaceae bacterium
CGCTTTTGACCTTCGATTTATGCAGGACAATTCCCGCAATCGGCGCAAAAGTATCGTGAACGACGATCTGCGCGTCCGTGTTAAAAATATTCCCGCGATCGCCGACCTGCCCGCCCGCTTCCGCATAAAAAGGCGTTTCGTCCAAAACGATCAAACCTTCGTCGCCTTCCGCTAATTCTTCGACTCGCTCGTCATCTTTAACGATAGCGATAACTTTCGCATCTTCAACTCGCGTCATATCGTAGCCGTGAAAATTAGATTTTACGGAAGCTTCTTCTAAAGATTTGTAAATCGGATTGATTTTTTCAGCTTGCTGAGTTTTTCCGATATTTCCTTTAGATTGGAGTTCGATGAGAGCCTTGTCAAAATACTTGTCAAACAGTTCTTCCGAGATTGGAATACGAATATTATTTTTCGTTCCAAAAAAACTATCTTCCAGTTTGACTCGAATTAAATCTTTTGGTGTTCCGAAAGTATCATAGAGTTTTGCTAATTCAGAGAAAAAGGAAATGGTTGCAGTTTCTCGCAACTCTATGGCACCTTCACTAATCTCTTTATCTTGAAATACTCCTTCCATAAATTGAAGATAACCATCAACTCCGCCCATTTGTTCAAGTGTTTCATTCATTTGTCCTGAATTAAGAACTTCTTGAAATTTAGGATTCGTTTTCATAAGTTCCGGAAGTTTTCCGATATTTTCTCTTACCTGTGCCATCTCTTCATTTTCGCTAATTGAAAGAACAACATTCCATTTCTGTAAATCATCAACGGTAGAAAACAATTCATCAAGTTTCTTCAAACCAACCGTCAAAGTATTGCCGAATCTTTCTTCCTCTAATTTCACCATTTTGTCGATGAATTCGCGCTGGATTTCGAGTTCCGGGTAAGCGTCCTTCATTTGTTCGACGACGAAATCGCAGACTTTGTTGAAAAACAAACCTTGAAATCCCAAATGCTCGCGCCCGTGATAGATGGCGCGGCGCATAATTTTCCGCAAGACATAATTTCTGCCTTCATTTCCCGGCAAAATCCCGTCGCCGATAGCAAACGCCGTCGTGCGCGCGTGATCGGCAATCACGCGGCAGGCAAATTGTTTCTGTTCGTCAAAATTTTCGTAAACACTCATAAAATAAAATCTAAATTTATTCGGCTACTTGCCGTTCAAAATATCCGTTACGGATTCGATAATTTTCTCTAAAAATTCCTCTTTTAAAATTCCTACGCGCCGATTTATCAGACTTTCGTGTCCGGTGAAAATTTTATTCGGTCGCGCAAAACTCGTTCGGCGCAGAGAACCTCGAGCAAAATCGGTATTTGTAATTTCAATCGCTTTCGCATCGGCAAAAGCGTTGCTCGTAATCTGACATAAGATCAAATCTCCGCGTCCGACTTCGGCTAAAACTACTGCCGGACGAATCTTTGTGTCCGACAAATCCGAGAAAGGAAAATCAACTAGCACGACGGAAGTTCGTCCAAATGCTGCCATGCTTCATCCTCCTCGGCTTTATTCCAGTCTTTTGCCAAAGCCGCTTCGCTCAAAAGCGCGGTTTCAGAAATTTCCGCTTTCGGTTCTTCTTCCAAAATCGTTACTAATGCACGATATTTCTTTTCTAATTTAATTTCATCGTGCAAAATAATTTTTCCGTTTGTATCAATTGTCGCTTCAATTGTTTGAATCATAAATGCTATTTTCCTTGCGATAATTCCGCCGTAAAATCAATAATCGGCTTTAGTAAGTCCGTTTCGTAATTTGACGAAACGCCCTGCAAAACCGCCGCCATTCGCTCCAGTCCTGCGCCCGTATCAACCGACGGCGCGGGCAAGGGTTTCAGTTCAAAAACACCTTTTTCGATCTCGTTTCTTTCAAACTGCATAAAGACGAGATTCCAGATTTCCATCGTCGTGTCGCCTTCGCCGTTGA
>CAYUGW010000421.1:0-4322 GCA_964444245.1 uncultured Blastocatellaceae bacterium
GTCATTCCGCCTGTACGGTTGGCAAAATGCGAAGCGAGGGCAAGCACCGATTTTGAAACTTTTTGTTTATCTTCGCCGAAATTTTTCAGCGTTTCGGCAACTTGCGGGGTTTTTTCCAGAAAATCCGCGCTGTGTTTGGCAGAGCGATTGGCAATTTCGGCGGCAAGTTCGAGAATCTCCGTAAAAAGTTTATTGTCATTAATTTCTTCGGCTAACTCGGGAATCATTTCGTAAGTTTCCAGCGCAATCGAACTCGACAAAATTAATTGCCGCGAGCAGATTCGAAAAACGAGCGGGCGCGCTTTTTTCGGCACTTTTCGGTATTTTCCGACGCCTTTGATAAAAAATTCCGCACCGAGATCAGCGTTTGCCATCGCCAGTTTTCTCCCCATTTCCGCCCAATTGCGCAGATCGTCCGCCGTCAAAATGCGCGAAGCCTTCGGTACGGCTTCGACAAACTCGCGGCTGACGCGCAGACTCACGCCTGCCAGAGACGCGCTCATTTCCAGCGCAACGCGTTTTTGTTCGCTCGATAAACGGCTCAGTTTTCGCGCCAAGCCGGTAAATGTTTCTTTTTTGGAATTTGTTAGATCTTTTTCCGCTTCTGCCATATTTTTAGTTTATCAAACCCGCGATGGCATAAGCGAGAAGGCGGGAAGAAAGTGGGGGAGATGGGGAGATGGGGAGAAAGGGAGAAAATAGGTCTTTGTATTTCTTGATTTTGAATTTGAGAAAAAGAAATCAGAAAATTTTAAATTCCCATCTCCCCATCTCCCTGTCTCCCCATCTCCCCATCTCCCCTTCTTCTTCAGATGTCGCATCCCTGTAAAATAAAAACGTGAAAACAGGCATTGGCACCGCCTTCGCGCAGGGCATCAACAATGCCTTGTTTTTCCAAGGCGGCAAGTTCTTCCATTAAATAATTTTGCTCGGCGGCGGTCATAAATTTGCGCGAAAGATCGAATGTACAGCCCGATGTATGCGGCGGCAGAGAATCCGGATTGCTCACGATATACGAATTCGGGTTGCCTCTATTGAGTGAAATCTGATATTCCATCGAACGCGTCAGCGATGTAACGCGCAAGGGATAACCGAATTTTTCGCGGTAATCTTTTGCCAGTTTTTCCAAAACGGGTTTTGCCGAAGGATGAAACATTCTGAGCATACGAATTTTCATCTGCCGCCGGTCGGTCGGGTTATCGAGGCTGTATTTTTGCCCGTCGAAATTGCTCGCCAGTTGAAACAAAATATTCGAATCCGGCGAACCCGGCGCAATCGGCTGGCTGCGCGGATTTGTCGTAAAGTTAAAATCCGTAAAAACTTCCGAGGTCGAACTTCCGCCGACATCGAGAACGTAATCTTCATGCGCCATCGGCAGTTCGACGAGTTTTCCGGCGATTCGCTTTTCGGCAAGATCGGCAAAATCGAGCGGTATTTTATAGCCTTGACTTCGCATCTTGGCGATATGTGCAGTTTGTTTGGCAATGCTGTTGCGGAGTTCGGGCGGAACAATCGTTCCGGGCGGATCGTTTCCGACAGATTTGCCTCCGCGTCCGGCTTTTGAACGATCCATCTGCTTTTTGAAAAATTCCAGGTCAACATTCAGATTAACTTTGGCAACGGACGATTCCGAAGTAACTGCGGCAACATCGGCGGTATTCAATTCTTCTTCCTGAACATCCCAAAAACTCATTATATCGTTAATATCTCCGGCATCACCGCCGCCGAGCGGATCAATTACGCGAATCGGAATTTTCGAAGCCGTATTAACTTGAGGTCTTGGTGTCGTCGGTTTCGTGTCGCCGTTTTTATTATAAATGCGAACAATAGCGATCGTTGCGACCGCCATAAAAATAATTAAAAAACTCGAAGCAACCGCGCCGATAATGACCATAGGCGGTTTTTGCGGCGGCGGAGCCGGAGTTGCAGAGACCGGATTTTTTGCGGAAATCGTTTCTTTTTTTTCTTTAACAATTTCCGGCTCTTTTTTTGCTTTAAATCCGGCTTTTTCGCTCTCGATTTCTACCGTAACAGAGGTCTCAACGCCGAGTTTTAGCGTGTCGCCGTCGAAAATTCTGACAGGTTTGTTTCCGATCTTTTCGCCGTTGAGAAAAGTTCCGTTCAGCGAACCTTCATCAACGACGAGGATCATCTCACCGTCGCGGAAAAACGTCGTATTTACACGCGAAAGCCCTATGTCATCAAGCACTACGGTTGCCGCGTCGGTTCGCCCGATTGATAATTCGTCTTCAAACGAAATTGTTTTACTTTCGTCGCGGGTTTCAATATAAAGCGTTACTTTTTTCATTTTAAATTAAAGTTCAAAGCTCGCGGAGTTTTGATTTATCGATAAATTTTGAAAAATCATCGAAATGAAACATCGAATCGTCCTTGCAGTTTTCGCAGTAATAGCTGACATCTTCGCCGAGATACATATCCTTCAGATGAAAGGCGATCAAGCAGCCGAAACACCGTTGCGCCCGCTTTCCGTATTCTTTCAAAAGCTTATCCTGCTGATTTTCTTCCATAAAATAAAGGCTATTATAAATTATTAATTGCCTGGCTTGCAAAAGTTTCTGCGATGTGTTGAAAATATAACATAACCAATGTTGAAGTTAAGCAACACAATTCATCAACTGCATCATCATCGGCACTAACATCCCGCGCCGACTTAATTCTTACTTTAAAAAATTCGAGTAAAAAAATTAGTTTTGAAGCGTGAACTTTGAAAAAGGTTTCGCTCTTTTTGTGTTTAAAATGACGGAAAAAAAATTAAAAATTGCATTACAAAAATCGGGACGCTTGAGCGAAGATTCGCTTTCCCTGCTCAAAAGATGCGGAATCGGTTTCAGCAACGGACTCGGCAAATTGCGTTCGCAGGCGCGGAATTTCCCGCTCGAAATCTTCTTTTTGCGCGATGACGACATTCCGCAATACGTCGAAGATGCGGTCGCCGATATCGGAATCGTCGGCGAAAATGTTTTAGCGGAAGACGTGCGCGAGGTCGAAATAATTAAAAAACTCGGCTTCGGCAAATGCCGTCTGGCTCTGGCAGTTCCGAAATCTTTTGAATACAGCAGTTTACAAGATTTATCGAACAAAAAAATTGCGACCACCTATCCGAATATTTTAAGCCGTTTTTTTGCGGATAATAATGTCAAAACCGAGATTCACACGATCAGCGGTTCGGTCGAAATCGCGCCTTCGATCGGTCTGGCGGACGCGGTTTGCGATCTGGTCAGTTCGGGCAGCACGCTTTTTACAAACGGTCTGCGCGAAGTCGAAACCGTTCTGAATTCGGAAGCGGTTTTAATCTCGCGCCGCAATTTAGACGCTGATTTGCAAGGAGTTTTAGATAAATTGCTGTTCCGCATCAACGCCGTAAATTCCGCCAAACAAAACAAATATATTTTACTGAACGCGCCGAATGAAAAATTAGGCGAAATCACCGCGCTTCTGCCCGGAATCAAAAGCCCGACCGTAATGCCGCTGGCGGAAACGGGCTGGAGTTCGGTTCATTCCGTGATTAACGAAAACGATTTCTGGGAAGTCGTCGAAAGCCTGAAAAATAAAGGCGCGGAAGGGATCTTGGTGCTTTCGATAGATCAGATGATCGAATAGCAAAAAATGGTGAATGGTGAATTTAAGAAAGAATAGATACATATTTTGAAATTGATATGAAAATTATAAAAAATCCGAAAAAATATACGTGGAACGAAATTCTGGCGCGTCCGGCGATTGACAACAATTTTCTCGAGCGCACGGTCGCCAACATTTTAAAGGATGTAAAAGATCACGGCGACGAGGCTCTCAAACATTGTTCGCGTCATTTTGACAAAGTCGAACTCGACGATTTTCTCGTTTCGGACGAAGAATTTGCCGAAGCCGAAGTTCAGGTTTCGCAAGAATTAAAAGACGCGATTGCCGTTGCGAAAGCGAATATCGAAAAATTTCACGCGGCGCAAATAGAAAAACCGCAGAAAATCGAAACGAGCGAAGGCGTTTTTTGCTGGCGTAAATCGGTGGCGATTGAAAAAGTCGGGCTTTACATACCGGCGGGAACCGCGCCGCTTTTTTCGACCGTTTTGATGCTCGCCGTTCCGGCAAAACTTGCGGGCTGCAAGGAAATTATTGTTTGTTCGCCGCCCGATAAGTTGGGCAAAATAAATGCCGCAACTTTATATGCCGCGCGGGCTTGCGGCGCGACCAAAGTTTTCAAGATCGGCGGAGCGCAGGCAATCGGCGCACTCGGTTTCGGAACTCAAACCGTGCCGAAGGTTTATAAAATCTTCGGTCCCGGAAATCAATTCGTTACGGAAGCA
>CAYUGW010000422.1:0-4304 GCA_964444245.1 uncultured Blastocatellaceae bacterium
GTTTGAGTCAAAATAAAATAGGGAAAATCTTCTCTCTTTAAATTCCTATTCGGAACAGAAGGTCGTCCTGTGAATAAATGTCTTATTGCTGAATTATATTCTCTCATTGATTCATGAGACATATTTTTCTCATTTGTAATTTCATCTCTTGAAAAAGCTATTTTGTGAAGAATATCTGAATCATCATGGTTAGCATAAATCCATAAAGCCTCAAGCAAAGCTGTTTTACCGACATTGTTTTTCCCGACAATCAGATTCACGCGACCGAGTTTTTCAATCGTTAAATGTTCAAAACATCGGTAGCCTTTGATTTCGAGCGAATCTAAAAGAAGCGCGTCTTTTTTTTCTTCGATTGTTTCGTCTTTTTCGATTTCTTCAACTGTTGTCGGCATAAATTTTCTCCAATTAAACACAAAATAGTACGAATTAATCTTAAATTGAAAAGTTTGTTTTGTGCCGTTCGTGTAATTCGCCTTTAAATTTAATCTGCAAGCGTAATGCTCAGTTTTTCAAGCGGCAAATATTTAATTTGAATTGAAAGATTATTGATCTATTGATCCCGACGATACTTTTAAGCCGCCTGAATAATTTTTTCGGTATTGTTCAATTTCTTTGGCAAGTTCAGAGTCCATTTTTCTTAGTTTTTCGAGTTCCAAATCAAGAGTTTTATTCATATCCTTCTCTGTATCGGCGATCTCAACATACGCTTTGCAAATTCCGTATTGAGCTTGAACAAAATCGTTTTTTTTCTTGAGAGCTTTTTCAAAATACACGATTGCACGTTTCTGTCGTCCATCTACAGACCAGGATTCGCCTTCCATCTCGGCAAATCCCATTTCGACCAAAACTGCGGGATCATCGGGTGAAGCGGCTAATTTATCGGCGGCGGCTTTTTTCTTTTCAGCGCGTTCGAGAAGCGTAATAACCAGAGGAAAGGTGTTTTTTTCATCGTATTTTCGTTCGTTCCAAATTTGTCTCGCCTCTGTGAGCCGACCTGTTTCCACAAGCAAACGTGCGAGGGAAAATCTGCCCGCCATTTTTTCGGGATCAATTTCCATAGCTTTCCGAAATACTTCTTCAGCTTCTTTTTTGTCTCCTGCGACCGACAATTGCATTCCCAAACTTTCGGATGCTTTAACAAAGTCAGGCTTTAACTTCAAAGCCGTTCGGAAAGCCTCAATTGCACCTTTATTGTCTTTACTTCCCATCGCCAGCGATTCGCCGAGAATTTGATATGCTTCGGGATAGTTCGGCTTAATCTCGATTGCCTTCTTTGCCGCGGTGATTGATTCTTCGCGGGCATTTCGCATTCTGTCCGCATAAGCCTTCATATACCAAAGACCACTAATTTTAGGATTGATTTCCGCCGCCTTCGCGTATGCCTCCGAAGCACTTTTCATTTTCCATTGAGCAAAATAAGAATTCCCGATTATTGCCCAGGGACGGTGATCTTTCGGCAACAGCTTGACCGCGTTCGAGGCTGTTTCGATTGCTTTATCGTATTGTTTGAGTTCATAAAATCGAATGGCGACGGCGACCAGATTCAATGAATCGTTATTTTTCAAGTCTTCAGGCTTTTGTCCATAAGCGATCTGACTCGCAATTATTGAAATAAATAACAAAATACTCAGTTGAAAATTCTTGAAGGAAAAAATAGTCATATTACCTCTGATAATGTCTAAAAACTTCTGGAAGAATAATTTATCTAATCCGCAAATGCAACACTCAGTTTTTTGAGCGGCATTGATTTTCTTTCGTCCAAATCGACGCTTTCTTCGCGGGTGACGTAATTATATAAAATATCTCTCTGCTGCGGACGGTATCCGGCTTCGGAGATTTGGTAGCGGAGTTCTATTTCGCTGGCGTGATTGTTTGCGCCTGCCGCCGAGACGACGTTTTCTTCGATCATAATCGAACCCATATCGTCCGCGCCGAAGCCGAGAGCGGTTTGTCCTAAACGCAAACCTTGCGTCAGCCACGAAGATTGAATGTGCCTGATATTATCGAAAAATATGCGCGACACGGCGAGCATTTTCAAATAATCGATTCCGGTCGGCTCTTCCGTTATTTTTCTGCCAAGCGCGGTGTTTTCGCGCTGAAAAGTCCACGGAATGAACGCCGTAAAACCGCCGGTTTCGTCCTGCACGTCGCGGACTCTTTGCAGATGCCGCACGCGATGCTCGACTTTATCGCCGATGCCGAACATCATCGTCGCGGTCGAAATTAAGCCGACTTTGTGAACCGCACGCATTACGTCGAGCCATTCCTGCGTGTTGCATTTGGTCGAAACTCTTTTTCTGACTTCATCGTCCAAAATCTCGCCGCCGCCGCCGGGCATCGAATTGAGTCCGGCGGCTTTCAGACGGCGCATAATCGTTTCGTAATCAAGACCTGAAATAAGATGTATATTATGAATTTCCGGCGGCGAAAAGCAGTGTAATTGGAATTTCGGATATTTCGCGTGCAATGTCGAAAGAAGGTCTTCGTACCATTCGATATTAAAATCGGGATGAAGTCCGCCCTGCATCAAAACTCCCGTTCCGCCGAGCGCGATGGTTTCGTCAATGCGTTTGCAAATTTCTTCGATCGAATGAACGTAAGTGTCGGGCTTTCCCGGACGACGGTAAAAGGCGCAAAATGTGCAGACGACGTTGCAGACGTTTGTATAATTGATATTGCGGTCAATGATGTAGGTGACGATGTCTTCCGGGTTTTTACGTTTGCGAATCTCGTTGGCAGCCGCGCCGATCTGCGCGAAATCTCGCGCCTCTAAAAGCACGGTTGCATCTTCGGCAGAAATTCTTTTCCCGCCTAAAGCCTTGTCTAAAATTGTTTGAATATCTCTCATAAATAAAGTTTGATTTTATCAAATTGCAAATAAAAATAGCAGTTTGCAAAAAATTTTCGATAAACTTCGCCAAAAATCTGATTTTGCTCGTCTTAAAAATGTCTTACTTTTTATTTGAAACAAATTTTGTGCCAAAACTTTTGATACTTTTTTTATAAATTCGGCGCGTTATCAAATAGACGAGGAAATTTTACTAGAAGGAGAGGGAAAATGCGAAATCAAGAAGATAAAATGCAATTAAACGACATAACCTTGATTTTGTTTGTCTTAATTGCAGGATGGGCTTTGGTTTTTTATTCCGGTTTGTTCAATTAAACAGGCATTATACAATTTTTATAAAAAGTAAAATCGGCTGAATTCTTAAAAAGTTTCAGCCGATTTTTTTTTGCAAATTTATAAAAAATTCAAAGGTTTCAAATCATTAATCAATTTATGCTTAAAGGCTAATTCATAAAAAAGCGCGAGTCCTTTATGCATTTCTTCATCAATCGAAAAGGAGATATTTTCCGTTAAATAAGTTTTGAAATCTTCATCCGAGAGCGCGATTTCCGGTTTATAATTGGCGATAATTTCGTTTAAATGTTCCAGACCTTCGTCGCGGATCGCGGCAAAATCAATGTTTCGGGCAATTTCGATTGAATCTTTATTTGCCATCCACATCGCAAAAACGAAACCGAAACCCGTAAATCCGCGCCAGAGTTCGACGAGATCGAATTTTCTATATTGATCTTTGATCTTTGATCTTTGATCTTTGATCTTTTCTGCTTTTGCAAAATCCGCAATCCGCAATCCGCAATCCGCAATCGAAAGTGCGGGATCGCCGATTAAAAGAGCACAGTCTGATTCATTGAGCATTTCCGCCAGATTCGGTTTTGAAACTTTATAAACCGGCTCAAAACCCAGAAATTCGCGGAAAATAATCTTGGTCAGCGCGACCGAAGTGCGTGAGGAAATATCGAGCGAAACGCTTTTTACGTCGCTTAAATCCTCGCCTTTCGTAACCAGACAAACGCTGCGGACACGCTCGCGTGCGCCGACGCAGACATTTTGCACGAGCAAAATGTCTGCGATTCTCTGGTATTCGATGACCGGAACAAGAGCGCAATCAACGCGTTTTTGCGCCAGAAGTTCAGCGGAACGCGCCGGCGCATTGTCTAAAATTATCTCGTATTTCCCGTGCTGCGAGCCGTATAGAAACGACCAGATAAGCGGTGCGGTGTTTGAATAGCTCGAAGCTGAAATTCGCGGTGTCGGCATTTCTTATATAAATGGAAAATGGAAAATGGAAAACGGAAAATTTATTTTTGAATTTGAAATTTCTTTGTTCATTTGCAGATGTTTCAAACTCAAATTCTATTTTGCATTTTCCGTTTTCCATTTTCCGTTTATCTGGTTAAAACATCTTCGTATTTCTCGTCGGATTCGAGAACTTTTTTCGCAAACGGGCAGACGGGTT
>CAYUGW010000423.1:0-4289 GCA_964444245.1 uncultured Blastocatellaceae bacterium
CGGTCAAAGTTTTTGATTCCGGAATATATTGTGAGCAGAAGGAAATTGCCGAGAATAAATCCGACGAATGCGTAAAGAAGTTTTTGTTTTAATTTCATAGTCATACCTCTTTTTGATTTTTGGCAATCTTAGCACATAATCTTCTTTATTTACACTAAAATTTTTCAGCCAAATCTTGTTGTGAAAATCTTTTTTTAACTCTTGCCGAAAAATGATTTTTCATTAGTTTGTTTTTCCGTTTCATAAATTCCCGTTAATTTTCTGTCACAAAAAAACCGGACACGGTGTTTATAACGTGTAGTCCTTAAATTCCAAAAAATTTCATACTTTTTTTATTTTTTTCGTATTTTTTGGAACGGCGCGTTTTAAGACTAAAGTTGATTTTTCGTTTATTACATTCTATGAATGTTGCGATCCGGGTTTTGACTACATATATATTCATTTTTACTTCAGGTGTTTTTATGAAATTTATTACGTCTTTCTGCATTATTTTAAGTTTTTTTATTCTGAATTTTTTTTCGCAAGATCCTTCGCCGAAAACCGCAAGTGAAGAACAAGAAAATTCGAGCGGTCTTCCTAATACGGTTTCGATAAATACTGAAACTGAAACCGACACCAATAAACCAAACAAATCGCCCGAGTCTTCGCGTTATGTCCGAAAGGACGCGCCTGTGCATATACCGCGCTTTGAATCGCCGCCCGTGATTGACGGAAAACTCGACGACCCGGTGTGGCAAAATGCGGCGGTTTTCGGTGATTTTTTGCAGACTCAGCCGGGCGATAATGTCGCGCCGAAGCATCCGACCGAATTTATGATGGGATATGATTCGAAGAATCTCTATCTGGCTTTTCGCGTCATTCAGGATAAATCCACCGTAAGAGCGACCGTCGCGCGCCGCGACAATATTTTTAACGATGATTACATCGGCGTTTTTCTCGACACTTTTAACGATCAGCGGCAGGCGTATATATTTTTCTTTAATCCGCTTGGCGTGCAGGGTGACGGCACGATGACCGAAGGGCGCGGCGAAGATTACAGCGTTGATCTGGTTTATGAATCGAAAGGCGTTTTGACCGAAGACGGTTTTACCATCGAAGCGGCGATTCCCTTTAAATCTTTGCGCTACGAAGCGGGAAAAGGTAAAAATTGGGGAATCCATATTTTCCGGCGCGTAAAATACAACAACGGCGAGCTTAATTCGTGGATGCCGATGAACCGGAGCATTTCGGGAATGCTCAATCAAGCCGGACAAATTACCGGACTCGAAGGCATCGAAACGACGCGCCAACTTGAGATAAATCCGAGTCTGACTCTGAGCCAAACGGGCAGACGCACGCGCTACACTTTCAACAATGATCCGAACGGGCGTTATGTCAATGACGGCGTAAAAGGCGAATTCGGAATGACCGCGAAATTCAGTCTAACGCCGACGATTACGCTCGATTTCGCCTATAATCCGGATTTCGCGCAGGTCGAAGCCGACGCGCCCGTTTCGACCGCCAATGTTCGCTTTCCGATATTCTTTCAGGAAAAACGCCCGTTTTTTCTCGAACGAATAGACATTTTTCAGAGCGGTCTGAACATTGTCAACACGCGCGCCATCGTTGATCCCGACATCGCCGCCAAACTGACGGGCAGACGCGGCAAAAACACTTTCGGAATTATGTATGCGTCCGACAAAGCGCCGGGAAATTATTCAAAAGATGAACGGCAAGGATTGTTTAATTGCCAACAAAATCGCATCAACGATCCAACATTAAATTGCGGCAGCATCGAGCGATTCGTTGACAAAAACGCCGACATCGGAGTTTTCCGGCTCAAACGCGATGTCGGAACGCAGCATAATCTCGGATTTTTTGCGACGACCTACAATTTCCCCGAACGCCATAATCACACCGCCGGATTTGACGGACGATTTCGCTTAAATAAGAAAATCGTAACAGACTTTCAGATCGTCGGAACAAATTCGCGCCGCTTTTTCTATGATGCGGATCAGGACAGAAACATTTACCGAACCGGCAACGGCGTTGGTTACAGAGCTTATCTCGAACGCTCGGACAGAAATCTTTATATGAATTTTCTGGCGACCGGAAGAAGCGTGGATTACCGCGCCGATGTCGGGTTTACCAGCCGCGTTGACACGAATTATCTCGGCTCGTTCATTCAATATCAAACCGACCGCGACGCGAAAAAAGCCATAATCTTTAAACGAATCAATAATTCGACAAATATCAATTACGATTGGCGCGGACGTTCGCAGGGAATAAACTCGAACACGCAGGGAATGCTCGCACTCCAGCGGCAAATTTTTGTCGGCGCGGGTTTTGAACTCGGCTATGAACGGGTGTTTGAACACGAATTCGGCGCAAAACGCAAGGAAAACCGTCTTGGTGCATTTTTCGGCGCGGATTCCGAACGCTCTTCGCACCGCCAGGAAGTTTACGGTTTTATCGAAGCAACTCCCATCAAACAAATATTTTTCCTGACCGTGCTGAGCCTCAGCAAAGGAAATCTCGATTACGATTTCGGCGCGGGACCGAAATATCCGCGAGTCAGTGCGCCTTATATTGCGTGGCAGGAAAGATGCCGTTTGGTCGAAAATTGCACCGAACCCGCGCCGCGTCTTGATCCGGGCGCGGGCGATCAGCTTTATATCGAAACCTCGGTTCGCTATCAGCCGACTTCCGCTTTGCAAACACAATTAACTTACAGAAGAACAAAATTGACGCGCCACGATACGAATCTGGTTGCCTTTGACGATAATGTCGTCAGCCTGCGCTCGACCTATCAATTTTCGCGTGATTTCTTTGCCCGAATGCGTCTGGATTATTCGAATATTTCGACGCGTTTTCGTCCGCAATTAATCTTCGGCTGGACTCCAAGCCCCGGAACTGCTTTTTATGCCGGATATAATGACGACTTGAATTACAAAGGTTTTAATCCCTACACGGGACAACCCGAAAACGGATTTCGCGGCAACGGGCGCAGCTTTTTTATCAAGGCTTCTTATCTTTTCCGCAAAAGTTTCTAAACCGAATCTCGTTTTTTGGACGAATGCTGAAAATGACTACATTTCTTTTGGTTAGAAAACAACGTGTCATTTCATTTTTTGTCGTCCATTCTCAAACAAAAAAAGGCAAGCCATTCCGGCTTGCCTTTGAAAAAAATCTAAAAAAATAATTTAAGGTGTGGGCGAGGGCATCGGTGTCGGCATATCGGTCGGATTTGTCGGATCATCCGGTGTCGGCATCGGATCGGTCGGATTTGTCGGGTCATCCGGTGTCGGTGTCGGATCGCTCGGATTTGTCGGATCATCCGGTGTCGGTGTCGGATCGCTCGGATTTGTCGGCGACGGCATCGGTGTCGGCTCATCAGTCGGATCATCCGGCGACGGCGAAACGGTCGGCGAAACGGTCGGTGTCAGAGTCGGCGACAATTTTGCTTCAGCTAAATATTGATTGTGAAATGATGCCGCAAAAATTCCTGACAACAAAAATGCACTTATTCCGAATGTAAATAATACCTTCTTAAACATAAAAAAACCTCCTAGATAGAAAAACAGGATTAAAATATAAAGCAATAAATAGCTTATATTTAAGGGGGAACGATAAATTTAAGGGGACGATATATTTAACAAGTCTTTGGCAAGAGTTATGCCACGAACATTTTTATCGTTTAATAAACGGTAAAAATAGTTTAACGAAATAAATTATGTATTGAAAACGGGCAAGTTTTATGTATCGAATAGCGACAAAATATCTCGATTCATTACACAATTTTGAATATTATCCAAAAAATCAAGGAGAAAATTATGCCATACAATAAACTAAATATTTCGGGCGCAAAAGCCGATATACTGGCGTGGGTTCATCACGATCTGTCGCTCGACGAACAAAATATGCTGCGCAATGTCTCGCGTCTGCCGTGTCTTTACAAACACGTCGCGCTGATGCCGGACGCACATCTCGGAATCGGTTCGATGGTCGGTTCGGTCGTCGCCACGAAAGATGCCGTCATTCCGGCAACCGTCGGCGTTGATATCGGTTGTTTTACTGGCAATACGCTCATTCCGACAATTGACGGGAAATCTTATTCGCTGAAAGATTTGGCAGAAAATGATAAAGAATTTGTCGTTTATGCCTGCACGGAAAGCGGAAAAATTGTCGCGGCAAAAGCAACTGCCAAGAAAACACGCACGAATGCCGAACTCGTTAAAGTTATTCTTGATAATGGTGCGGAAATTCGCTGCACGCCTGACCATAAATTTATGCTTCGCGACGGAAGTTTC
>CAYUGW010000424.1:0-4270 GCA_964444245.1 uncultured Blastocatellaceae bacterium
TTCCAGTGATTATCGGAATGTATGAGCCAGCGAAAACCGACCTGCGGATTATAAAGCAGATATTCGTGCCAGAAATATTTTATGCCTTCGATCGTTACGCTCCTGACGACCGCGCCGATAATTTTCATCTTCGCGCCTTCGGCAAATTGCGGAAAAGAGCCTTCCGCGCCGATCGGTGCGATAAAATCGTGCGGCGCAGGCGAAGGCTTGAGCGCGTGCAGAAATTTCAGATTTCCCTGATTTACATCCAAAAGCGAATTGCAATACGGGCAAGTTACGCGCTCGGTTTTGTCCGGCGCGTTCAGCTCCAATGCGCCGCCGCAATTCGGGCAGCCCATCGCGGCGGAAGCGACTCTTCGTTCGGCGCGTTCGGCACTTTTTGCGTGTCCCAGACCGATTTCCTTCAGAGTAACTTCCTGCCCGATAAAAACGAACGGCGGCGACATTCCGTAATCAATCGTGCCGAAGGTTTTATTCGTTCCGCTGAGATCGGCGTAATTGTTGCGCTCGTTCGGTGTCAATTTATAAGGAATTTCGCCGTCGGCGGCGACCGAGGTGGCGGTTCCTTTTTCGACGACCATCAAGGGCGATTGGCTCGGAATTTCGCCGACTTGCTGACCGAGTTGGAGATTTTCAAACGACGGAAGAGCAACGCCTTGCGGCAGAGGCTGGTAAAAGGTCATATAAAACTTGCCCTGCGCTTCCGCCAGCCAGCCGACCCAGCCGTTTGAAAATGTCGCATACCACTCGTCCCAAAAACCGCCGAGTTCGTGTCCGAGTTGAGCGCGCCCGGTTAGTTCGAATTTATGCCCCATAAATTCGCCGCTCAAACCCAGTTTCAGAGGCGATTCCGATTGCATAATTTCCGCAACCTTGCCTAAATCTTCGAGTTTGCGGTCGGTTCGCGCCACGGCAGAACGGCAAAACGGGCAGACCAGAACAATCGTCGAACCGGCTTTAAACTCGATCGGTGCGGCGCACGACGGGCAATTTGCTTTTAAGAAGCTCAAATTTCACCTCCGACACTCTTGGATTTTGGATTTTGGATTTTGAATTTTGGATTTGTGCCGCGTACGATTTTCGTTATTCTCACATTTTCCGCGCCGATCATTTCTTGTAAATTCTTTTCCCAATCCCATTCGGGACGTGTGCGGCAGCAATATAGATTAAAAGTTGCGACGGCATGTTCGGGATACGTATGACAGGCAAGATGCGATTCGGTCAGCATTACGAGTCCGGTTACGCCGCCTTCGCCTTCAAATTTGTGCCAGTTTTCATCGCCGACGGTTTTCAAACCCAAATCTTCGATGACGCGGGCGAAAACGGCGCGAACCTTTTCTAAATCGCGCAAAGATTCAGCATCGCAATTTCCGGCATCGATTATCCATTCAGTTCCGACAAACATCTTTTCTAAATTCCAAGTTCGGTTTGTGTGTAGTTGTTTATAAAATATGAAATCCTCGGCGAAAAATTCGGCAATGATTTTACTAACTATAATACTTACGTTATTTATCAGGCAAAAGTTTGACGCAATTTTTTTTCGAGAACTACTTATTGTGTAACTTGCGTTATAATACTCAAGTGGAAGTTGTATTGAACAAAACTATATCGAATTTTTTCGCATTTGTCATATCTGCGCTTGCCCTCAGCATTTTTCTTGCAGGCTGTTCGCCGGTTTCTTCGAGCATTGATACAAACGTCAATAAAAATTACGGCGGAATCTCGAAAGATTACGAAAAGCCGGAAATCATCGGCGAGATCAAAACAAAAGAGATTACGGAAAGCAGCGGAATTGCCGCCTCGCGCTGTAATGATAATATTTTCTGGACGCATAACGACTCCGGCGACGAGGCTTTTCTTTTCGCATTAAACGCAAAAGGCGAAAAGCTCGGCACATTTCGCGTTTCGGGTGCGAAAAATCACGATTGGGAAGATATTGCCGCTTTTCAAAATGAAAAAGGAGAATGTTTTCTCTACATCGGCGACATCGGAAACAACACGCGAATCCGCGATATTTTCACGATTTATCGCGTTAAAGAACCTGAAATTTCCGATACGGATAAAAATTCAAGCAAAAAAAATCCCGCGAAAACCGAAAATGCTCAAGCGATAAAATTTGAATATCCCGATTCGCCGCGCGATGCCGAAACTCTGATGATTCATCCCGATACGGGCGAGATTTACATTCTTTCCAAACGCCTCAGCGAACCTTCGGGCGTTTATAAACTTCGGCAAAACTATGATCTACAGAAAACCAACCGCCTTGAAAAAATCGCCGATTTCACTGTTCCGGCGATTCCGAACGGTTTTCTGACAGGCGGCGACATCTCGCCAGACGGCAAGCGCGTTGTTCTCTGCGATTATTTTAATGCTTACGAAATTGTTCTGCCCGAAAAAGCCGAAAAATTTGACGAAATATGGAAACAAAAACCTTTAATTGTAGAATTAGGCGAAAGAGCGCAAGGCGAAGCAGTCGGTTATTCGGCTAATGGCAGAGCGATCTTTGCGACGAGCGAAAAGGAAAATTCGCCGATGATTCGGGTTAAGAGAAAATAGAATTTATCTAATCTTAAAATTATAATGGACTCGCATAATTTTTGAAACAGGTTTTCCGTTGCGTATTTCAGGCTCGAATGTAATGTTCCGCGCCGCTTTAATAGCCTGTTCGGTCAAGCCGTAACGCAGTCCTTCTAAAACAATTATATGCTTTATTTTTGCGTCCGCGCCGAAGAGAATTGCCATAATTACTGTTCCTTGTTCACTATATTGCCGGGCTGCATCCGTATAGCTTGGATTAGGTTTAGTTAAAAATTTAATCGACGTTTTTTCAGCTAAATCTGCATCATTCGGGGTTTCGTCTTTTTTTCGATCAAAATAATCTAAAAATGCTTCGACCGTTTCCAGCCTTTCCTGAATAAGTTTCGCGCCTCTCTCGTTTAAGCAATTTCCCGAACAATTCTTTAATGTGTCGGCAGCATTTTGCAGTAAATAAGTGAATTTGACGGGTTCTTTTTCTTCACTCCATTCTTGCCCGAAAGAGTATAGCAATCCGTCGGACTTTAAGATGTAAGCATCTGTAAAATCTTTATTTATCTGGATTGCTCGATCCGCATCGGAAACGGTTTTGTCGAATTTCCCTTCCCACAGATAAGTTGTGGCGCGAATAAAATAAGCATTGGCATTGTTCGAATCCAATTTAATAGCTTCTTCGATCTCGCTTTGAGCTTTGTCTATTTTGCGTTCGAGTAAATGTGCATATGCTAAATTTGCTCGGTAAGTTGAACTTTGCGGCGAAAACTTTACAGCCTTTTCCAAAGATTTTCGTCCATTTTTAAATTTATTGATGTTAAGAAGCTGTTTGAAAACTCAAAAAAGAGTGATTTGACTATCAGTTTATCAATTTGGGTAAATTAGGTATGAACAAAATATATCCAACCGATTTAACCGATAGTCAATGGAATCATATCAAAGATTTCTTTCCACAACCAAAAGCCACCGGCAGACCTCGTGAGGTCGAATTCCGTCAAATCGTTAATGCCGTTTTGTTTCTTCTATTTACGGGGTGTCAATGGCGATTTATTCCCAAAGATTATGCGAAATGGCAAACAGTTTATTATTATTTTGCCAAGTGGAAAAACGATGGCACGTGGTTCAGAATTCATGAAACATTACGCGCTCAAGAGCGGATCAGGCAAGGAAAAAACAAACATCCGACAGGCGGAGCAGCCGACTCTCAAAGTGTGAAAACAACGGCACTTCCGAGTTCGAGAGGTTTTGACGGCGGTAAGAAAATTAATGGTCGGAAACGTCATATTTTAGTTGATACTTTGGGATTAATGATTGCCGTAGTAGTGACGACCGCGTGTGTTCAAGACCGTGATGGATTAAAGAAACTGCTTCGCACATTCGGACTGCATCGCAAGAAATTGAGAAAGATCTGGGTTGACGGCGGCTATCGCGGTCAAATTATAGAATGGGTTAAGAGCCGATTTCGCTATTGTTTAGAAGTGGTTTTGCGCTCTGATGATGTCAAAGGATTTGTCGTGCTGCCAAAGCGTTGGATAGTGGAAAGAACCTTTGCGTGGCTGAATAATCATCGGCGATTATCAAAAGATTATGAGCGATTTACCAAAACGAGCGAAACGATGATTCAGATCGCGATGATTCGGATAATGCTTCGCCGATTACAACCTTTTTGAGTTTTCAAACAGCTTCTTAGAAATTTAGCAATTTCAATCAACTATGCCGAAGCAAAGCTGATTTATTTAGG
>CAYUGW010000425.1:0-4268 GCA_964444245.1 uncultured Blastocatellaceae bacterium
GAAATTTTCTGCGGTTTTAATTTCTGAGCCTTCAAATCGTCAACTCCGCTGTCAATTCCTTCTCTCAAAGGATGCTTTTCCGGAGCAGAATCGAGAAAATGCTGCATATAATTTAAAGCCTCTTGTTTTCTTGCCGTATCATCGCCTCCGTAGGTAGCTGTCCATAATGCCAATCCTAAACCGCCAATAACATCAGAATTATTAGGCGAAAGGGTAAGTGCTTTTCGATATTCGACGATGGCACTCTCAAAATCAAAGACTCTGAGCATATATAAACCCAATTCTATCTGCGCGGCTTCCTTTTTCTTGGAATCTTTTTCAAAGGCAATATATTCATTCATCAAAGTTCTTACATTGTCTTTTTGGGCTTCGGAGGTTGCTTCAGTTCTGATCATCAACCTTACTGCATCCTGGGAACCTGTTAATGTGCTGGTTTTGGTATTTTGAAAATTCTGAATTTGGGCAACTTCATCCGGCTTGGCATTGATTGAAAGTTTCCACGAATTACTGTATGCCTCGATTGCGTCCTCAAAATCTTTTATTACTTTTAGTTTCAATTCCTTTTTTTCAGCCTCATCTTTAGACTGCACCATTTTATTGTATAAACTTACAGCACGATTATATAAAGCGGCGGCTTTGTTGTTTAACAAAACCGGCGCACTTCCGACATACTCGGTATTAGCCTGATAGCCTTCTTCAAACTTAACGATTGCGATATCGTAGTTCTTATCGTTAAAAGCCTTGACACCATCCGATAATGCTTTATTAACTACTTCGGTTTGACTAAGTATCTTTTTGTTTGTCGCTTCAATTTCTTCTATCTCTTTCCTCTGCTCGGCGGTTAATTCACCGGCTTTAGCCAGAGCTTCTCTTATCTGAGTTTCGGAATACCGGCTTCCATCTCCCGGAGAAACAACAAAATAAACATTTTTTGCTCCGGACTTAACATATTCCGAAACCTCTGTTTTGAGCTTTTCACCGCTGACTGCCAGAACGTATTCGCCTTCGTTCGGCACGCCGGTAACTGTGAAATTACCGGTTGCATCGGTTTTAACCGGATCCAAAGTCTGTTTTTTGTCAGTTCTAAAAATTTCGATTAGCGCACCGGCGACAGGTTCGGTTGTGCCGTCGGCTTTTTTAAGTTCGACCCGACCGCTGATTTCACTCGTCTGTGCGAATGCCGTCAAACTGCCTGCTAAAAATAAAGCAATTGTCAAAATAAATAAATAATAGTTTTTACGAAACATTTTTAAACCCTCCAGAAAATTCGTGTGTTAAATAAATCTGCTTGAACGCCTTTTTAAGATGTAAATTGCAAAAAAAGAGTTGTTAAGTATTGCCCATTTTACCTTAAGTCAATCAAATTTTTGAAGCCGGAAAACTTGATTTAGCCAAATTTATTAAATTTTACGGCTGTGTTATCTTACATTTTTCGATTATTTGCAATTATGCGAAAAATGTAAGGAGTTTTGAATGACGAAAAGAATTTATAATTTCAGCGCGGGACCCGCCATTCTGCCTCTGCCGGTTTTAGAAAAAGCCCAAAGCGAACTGCTTTCTCTGGGCGGAATCGGGATGAGCGTGATGGAAATCAGCCATCGCTCGAAACATTTCGACGCGATTCTGGAAAGCGCGAGCCAGAATTTGCGCGAACTTCTTAATGTTCCGGGGAATTATAAAATCCTGTTTTTGCAAGGCGGCGCGAGTCTGCAATTTTCGATGATTCCGCTGAATTTTCTCCCGAAAGGCGAAACCGCCGATTATATTATTACTGGCGCGTGGGGCAAAAAAGCGATCAAGGAAGCGAAAAAATGCGGAAATGCGCGGGAAATTTTTTCAACCGAAAATGAAGGTTTTCGGTCTGTTCCGGCGCAGGAAGAATTGAATTTTTCGCCGGACGCGCAATACGTTCATTACACTTCAAACGAAACAATCGAAGGCGTTGAGTTTAAATACGAACTCGAAGGCGGCGGCATTCCGGTCATCTGCGATGCTTCCTCGAATATTCTTTCAAAACCTTTCGACATCGAAAAATACGCGTTTCTTTACGCCGGAGCGCAAAAAAATATCGGACCTTCAGGCGTTTGCGTCTGTGTTATCCGCGACGATCTTCTGGAAAGAGTTCCCGAAAACCAACATTCAATGCTCGATTACCGCGCCATCGCCCGAAACGATTCGATGCTCAACACGCCGAACACCTGGGGAATTTACCTGATAAATCTCGTAACCGAATGGCTGAAAGAAATGGGCGGAGTGTCGGCGTTGGAAAAACTCAACCGGGAAAAAGCCCGGATTTTATATGACGCAATTGACACGAGCGACGGTTTTTATCGCGGACACGCCGAAAAATCGGCGCGCTCGATGATGAACGTAACTTTTAATCTGCCGACGGAAGAACTCGAAAAACAATTCGCAGCGGAAGCCGCCAAACACGGTCTCGACGGATTAAAAGGACACCGCTCGGTCGGCGGCATCCGCGCTTCTATTTACAACGCCTTCCCGAAAGAAGGCGTTCTCGCGCTCACAGATTTTATGAAAGATTTTTCGCAGAACGTTTGATTCGCAGCAGCGATATGCCCTAAAGCGACGATATTTTCAGTATGAATTGTTTTATTAATTTCTAAAAATTGCCGGTTTCTATGGGATTAATTAGATCAATTTTTAAGTTTTCTGGTATTCAAAAAGAGCCAAACAAGCGTTTGGAGTCCCGCGTTTACGCGGCTTTTTCCGCCGCGCTTCGAAGCGCGGTTGCCGCCTGAAGGCGGGACTCCAAACGCTTGTCAAACACTAGAAATTTAAAAATTGATCTATTAAGGCTTTTGAAATTCAGCCGTTTTGCCTTCATCACAAGCTTCTATGGGTTTATTTGCAGTTTCGGCTTTTGTTTCTTCGGCAGGCAAACCCAGTTTTTCGCGGACAAACTTTTCGGCTTCCGGTTCAATCAATTCACCATTGACAATATGTGCCTTTTTGGTCAGCGTATCGCCTTTTTTACTTAAATTTGCCGGTTCGAGAAAAATATTCCAGGGCGAACCCCAATTTCGCGTGTCGCCCGTTTCCCTGCGGTATTGGTAATGCGTTGTTTTCAGTTTCGCGGCTTGCGTGTCCGATTCATAAACGACCGGAAAAGTAATCTTAAAATTTTCAACACTCTTTTTCATCGCCGCCACCGTGTCATATTCACCGACTCCGATAACTTCAAAACCGCGAGCTTTATATTTTTCGTAAAGTTTTTGTGCAAAAGGTGCTTCGTGTTTCCAGTTCGGACACCACGGCGCAAAATAAACGACAAGAACGAGTTTTTTGTTTTTAACAAACTCGCGCAGATTAATCTCTTTATCGTCGCTGATGCTTTTATAAGTCCAATCTTTATACTTAAAACTCTTTTCCTGAATCGGCGCTTGTTCGGTTTGCGCCAGCGTAAACGCGGAACTCATCAATAAAATTGCCAGTATCAAAAATATTTTCATCCTGTCCAAAAACTCCTTATAGCAAAAGACTAAACTTTTCGATGCCAAAAAACAAGAAAAAGTTAGCAAAGGATTTAAAGATCATAAACCTGCGAATATTTTCGTTTCAATTGTCAGATTTTTTGTTGCTATATTCGATGAATTTTGGCTGTCCTGCGCCGTGATCGTGAAATTCCAAATGCCTCTGATCGCAGGTTTTCCGTCAATTTCTCCCGTTGCGGAATCGAGTCTTAAACCGAAGGGCAGATTTCCCGAAGAAACACTCCAGACAAAATTGCCCGAACCGCCGGCGGCTTGCAGATTTTGACGATAGACTTTGCCGCGCCGTGCATTCGGTAAATTTTCCGTTGTAATTTGCACTGCCGAAGTGCCGAATTCATACGCGCCGAGATCGAATGCACCGTTTACCGGACGCGCTTCGCTCTGCTGATGTTTGACGTATTGACGAACGACGTTATTTGCGGGCAAAACGTCCGAAAGCAAATTTGTTCCGGCATTGATCGCGGCGGAACCGGAAGCGAGCCGAAAATTCTGCGCGGCAAAATCAATAAAACCCGGCGCAGTTCCGCTAACGAAAGTTCCGTTATTATTAACAGTTCCGCTCGGTGTTCCGTGCGAGATGCGCCAGTTCGGTTTTATCCAATTATGCGAAACCGTCAAAATTCCCGTGTTGTCAATCAAAGCTAAATTCGTGCCGTTTGCCGTGTTGTAAAAAATATTATTGCGTGCATCGCAGGTTTCGTCGTTTGACGAAAGCCGAAAAAGCGTCGTGTTTCCCGAACGCGTCGAGATGACCGT
>CAYUGW010000426.1:0-3031 GCA_964444245.1 uncultured Blastocatellaceae bacterium
CGCACGTCGAAAAATTCAGCTTCGCCCCGCGCGATCAAGGCGGAAACGGCGCGACTGTGGTGGAATTGAAAAAGTAAAAGATTATGAAAAACTCCTTAAAAATTTTAGCGGCAATTTTTATCTTCTCGTGTTTTGTTTTTTCACAAAATAAACAAGAAGGTCTTTTCTTACTTCAATCTTTGGAAAGACCTTCTTGCGACCCGATAATTTCGCAGCTTGATACTCTTGCGGTTGAATTGCAGAAAAATCCCGATTATTTCGGATACATCGTTGTTAAAGGCGGTGAAAATCCGTTTGATAATATTCTTTATCAACGCGCTGTTGGCGGTCACTTTAAACAGCGCGGTGTGAATGAAAATCGTTTTTCTATAATCCTAACTAAACCGGACGAAAATAAAGTTGTCCAAATAGAAACCTGGATCAGTTCTGACGGAACAAAACCCGAATGGCAAACAGCAGAATTTAGTTTTGATTTACCGGCAAACAAATCAACACTTTTTAATGAAGATATAATCACTTTAGCAGAAATAGACGGGAAAGAAACATATATAGGCGGTTGCGACGTTTGCTGTCTTCACGCTTTTTATTTAGGTTTTCTGGCTGAATTTTTAGAAGCAAATCCGAAAACAGAAGCTCATCTGAGAATTTATAATGGCACACGAAACAGCGCAGTTAAACTAAAAAATCTAATTCTGGCAGAAGCTGAAATAGACTATAAAGACTTGGTGAAACGACTAAAGTTCAAATTTGATGACATTGAAAACGTGGAAAGTAATGTCGAACTTAGCGACATAATCAACCTTGAAGTCAGGATTGTTCCGCAAAAACCCGAAGCAGTTTTGATTAATGAGTTTGAAAATGCTTGCAGTGAAATAATTGCTCTACATTATGACAGTTTTTTGGTGGAATTACACAATGATCCTACTTCAACTGGATATATAGTTTTTAACGGCGAAGAATCACAGGACGGAACAAATCTTCGCTACATACAGCATTTAAGTTTTAGTTATCCCAGATTTCGCGGATTTAATGCTAATCGGGTAATTCTCATCAGAGGAGAAAATCAGAGCAAAATGCGGATTCAATTTTGGAAAGTTCCTCCCGAAGCAAATCTTCCCGAAGTAGAAAAAAACTTTGAAAATGAAAAAATATCTTCAACCAAAAGATTTCAAAAAACCTACGCGGAATTAACTAAACTTCCCGGTTCTAAAAAAGAGGAACTTGTTGACGGTTTCTATGCATTCGAGGGATGTGATTTTGCGCCGAATCTAAAAGATTTTGCCAAAATTTTATCCGAAAACGATAATTTAACGGGCTATTTAGTAATTTACGCGGCTAAGAAAAAAGCTAAAAAAATACAAGATTTTGTAATAAAAAATTTAACTGTAAATCATAAAATTCCTAAAAATCGTTTAAAGATAATTTCCGGCGGCAAAAGCGAAGAACCGATTATTGAGTTATGGTTTGTTCCGAAAACGGACGCGCCGCCTCAAATAGAAAATAATCCTGAAAAATAATGAAAAGACGCGAATTTATTACACTTTTATCGGCTTCGGCGATTGGTTTGAGTGCGGGAAAATCGAATGCACAGCAGAAATTGCCGAATGCGGCTGAGTGGCTGCGTTCGGGACCGATGCTCGGGCATTCGGAGATGACCGAAACGGAAATCTGGCTTCAGACGAACGGTGTCAGAAACGCCGCGATTCGTTTTTGGAAACGCGATTTTCCAAATACTGCTCGGTTGAGCGAATCGTTGAAAACTTCCGAAAGCGGCGATTTTATCGCGCGTTTTACATTATCGAAACTCGAATTCGGAACTCGTTACGATTATGAAGTTTATTTGGACGGTTTGCGCGTCCAATTGCCGTTTGAAACTTCCTTCCGGACGCAAAAAATGTGGCGTTGGCGCACGAAAAGCGAAGAAGAAATTCCGCCTTTCAGAATCGCCATCGGTTCGTGCGCTTATATAAATGATGCCGATTACGACCGACCGGGAACGCCTTACGGCGGCGATTATCATATTTTCAAAACCATCGCCGCTCAAAAACCCGACGCGATGATCTGGCTCGGCGACAATATCTATTACCGCGAAGCCGATTGGCTTTCGGAAAACGCGATGCGCTACCGCTATGCGCACGGGCGCTCCCTGGCGGAAATGCAGTCTCTGCTCGCTTCGACGCATCATTACGCGATCTGGGACGATCACGATTTCGGTCCGAACAATTCCGACCGCGCCTATCGCACACGCGAAACTTCTCTGAAAATATTTAAAGATTACTGGGCAAACGCCGTGTACGGAACGCCTGAAACGCCGGGCGTTTTCGGCAGTTTTGAATGGAGCGATGTCGAATTTTTTCTACTCGACGACCGTTATCACCGCACGCCGAACCGGTTTAAAGAATCGGGCGAAAAACTGATGTTCGGGCGTGAGCAGATGCAGTGGCTCAAAGATTCTCTGATTTCGAGCAATGCGCCGTTTAAGATCATCGCCAACGGCGGGCAAATGTTAAACAATTTCGCGCCGGACGAAGGCTGGGCGCAGTATCCGGAAGAGCGCAAAGATTTGCTGAATTTCATCCGCGAAAACCGCATCAACGGCGTTCTGTTCATCACCGGCGACCGCCATTTTGCCGAACTCATCAAACACACCGAAAACGGTCTTTATCCGCTTTACGATTTTACTTCAAGCCCGCTCACGTCCGGCACGTTCAAACCGTCAAAAGAAGAATCCGAAAACCCGCAAATCGTTCCCGGCACACTTGTTACGGGCGTTCGCAATTTCGGAATCATCGAAGCGTCCGGCACACAGAAAGACCGAAAATTGACTTTGAAAATTATTGACGCGTCCGGCAAACAGCGGTGGGCGCACGAAATCAGAGCCGATGAATTAACATTTCCGAAAGCCTGAAAAATATTGAAAAGGCTGCACTTGATAAAATTATGTTAGTGACGCTAGTGTGCAACTTTTTTTCAGAACCTTCTTAAAACAATTGAAGAGGAAGCGTTTGATAAATTTCTTAAAAAGAAATTT
>CAYUGW010000426.1:3131-4267 GCA_964444245.1 uncultured Blastocatellaceae bacterium
ATTTATCAAACGCTTCCTCCGGGTAAAAACGGATTCAGTGCAATTTAATAGTGTTTGAGAGTGCTTAAAGTTTCAATCCTTCTCTCTTCAAAAGACTTTCAAAGCCTGATTTATCAACCGCTTTGATATAAGCATCGCGCGGTTCGACCAAGCCTTTTTTGACCAAATCCATCAGCGCATCGTTGAGCATCACCATTCCGTGCGCTCTTCCGGTTTGCATCGCCGAAGCAATCTGAAAGGTTTTGCCTTCGCGGATGAGATTCGAAATCGCCGGCGTGATAATTAAAACTTCGAGAGCCGCGATTCTTCCGCCGCCTTTTTTCGGCAGAAGCGTCTGCGCGATCACGCCGCGCAATGATTCCGAAAGCATTACGCGCACCTGCTGCTGGCGGTCGGCGGGAAATTGGTCAATAATGCGGTCAATCGTCGAAACGGCGGTCGTCGTGTGCAGCGTTCCGAAAACTAAGTGACCTGTTTCGGCGGTTTCAATCGCAATCGCAATCGTTTCCAGATCGCGCATTTCGCCGACCAGAACAATATCCGGGTCTTCACGCAGTGCGGCGCGCAGCGCGTCCTTAAATGAATCGGTGTGATTGTGAACTTCGCGCTGATTGACCAGACATTTCTGATTTTCGTGCGTAAATTCAATCGGGTCTTCAATCGTGATAATGTGATCTTCGCGGTTTTTGTTGATCGAATCAATCATCGCGCAGAGCGTCGTGGATTTTCCCGAACCGGTCGGACCGGTAACGACGACCAAACCTTTGGAAAGTTGGCACAAATCCATTATGGATTTGGAAAGTCCGAGCTGTTCGGCGGTCAGAATTTTCGTCGGAATAATACGGAAAACTCCGCCCATTCCCTTGCGGTCGGCGAAAATATTGGCGCGGAAACGTGCCAGATTTGCGATTTCATACGCGAAATCCGTGTCGTGGCGGCGTTCGAATTCTTCCTGATTTTTCTTCGGCATTATCGAATAGAGCAGTTCCTTCATCGAAGCCGGAGTCAGAACGCCTTCAGTGGATTCGAGCTTCATCATCTTGCCGTCTTTGCGAACCATCGGCGGCACCGAAACGCTCATATGCAGATCGCTCGCACCGACTTTTTCCATCAATCTGAAAAGATCATCCATTCTG
>CAYUGW010000427.1:0-4263 GCA_964444245.1 uncultured Blastocatellaceae bacterium
AGTCTAACTCGCCCGCTGCTTGCCTTTGCAACGACGTGGCAGCACGTTTTGTTTATTCGTCTTTCTGATCGCGTCGGCAAAGGAATTCGCGGTGCGCCGCGCGATGCGATTCTGGCAAATTCCGTTGCGGCGGAAAAACGCGGAATGGCGTTCGGCTTTAACCGCGCCGCCGATCATCTGGGCGCGGTTTTCGGTCCGGTTGCCGCGTTTTTGCTTTTATATTTTCTTGCCAGCAACCCGAATGAGCCGACCGCGCAGGATTATCGTCAGGTCTTTTTATTTGCTTCGATTCCCGTCGCCCTCGGGCTTTTCGTTATCGTTTTTTTCGTTAAGGAAAGTGAAAAAAAGGAAATTCCCGAAGATTTCGAACCGCCGAAAATCACGCTTTCACTAAATGCCTTTGACGGCAATTTCAAACGCTTTTTATTTATTCTCGCGCTTTTCACGCTGTCGAATTCGACCGACGCATTTTTGCTCCTGCGCGCCGAAGAAGCCGGAATTCCGGTCGCCGTTTTGCCGCTGTTGTGGATGTTTCTGCATTTCAGCAAAGTAATTTTCTCGCTGATCGGCGGTGATTTATCGGATAGAATCGGGCGCAAAAAAATGATCTTCGCGGGTTGGATTTTGTATGCAATCGTTTATGCCGGATTCGCCTTTGTCGAATCGGCGTGGCAGGTTTGGGCGTTGTTTTTAATTTACGGCGCGTATTTCGGGTTGACGGGCGGCGCGGAAAAAGCCCTCGTCGCCGATCTGGTCGAACCCGAAAAACGCGGAACGGCGTTCGGTTTCTACAATTTAGCCTTTTCGATCACGGTTTTCCCCGCATCTTTGATCTTCGGTCTGCTCTGGACAAAATTCGGCGCAGAAACGGCATTTTTAGTCAGCGCGGGAATTTCAATTTGTGCAGCATTTTTGCTTCTGACGATTAAGCCAAAAATAGAAGAATAAAATAACGACTGCATTGACACGGACGGAAACAAAATATGAGCAACTTAGGTTTATAAAGACAAATTGATCAATAAAGCAAATGTTTCTGCCTCGCGTTTAATAATTTGTTCGGCGCGACATTAATAAAAATGTGCAAAAAAGACAAAAGCAAAAAATGAAATGACTTCTACGCATCCCAAACCGAGGTGCTTGGTGGACGAGGTTTTTTCGGGGCTTTCGGATCAGGCTCGCTAAATTTTATTACCTCAGCTCTGACGTTATCTTTAGTCACCGTTACTTGTTGTACCTCGCGCTTATTCGTCGGGTTCGGTTTTACCGATAAAGAATGAGACCTTCCAGATTCGGTTGAGTTTTCCTCTTTTAAATAAATATATCCAGAACCTCTCGTTGCCGTTATTACGTCTCCGTAATTTACATAGATTGTTACTAAAACTGCTTCTTCTGCTCTTTTGGCATTAAGAATTGATTTATCATATGTTAATCCCCGCGGCAGATTTGGTAAAAACGGAACATTCGTGAAAGATGATCTTTTTTGATAAACTTTACCGTCTTTCGATCTGACTTCAACCGTAAACCCATCAGAATACATCTTCGTTGTTACTTCGCATTTTACTCGACCCATTTTAATTTTCCTCCGCTAATTTTCTACTTCAAATCTATAAGCGGAAAAATTTAGAAAAAAGCGACAAAATCTGTTAGAAAAAAAAATTCCATCCAAAATAAAATTAACGATGTTGAAACTATTTTCATCTCGAATTAGACAAAGAAGCATCTGAACGATTGAGATGACACAGGGCGAATTACGCTCCGTAAAACAGCAAACTGTATATTGAACCGAATATCGTTTTTGTTATACCGAATTATTTTTATTATCTTACGACTGAAATTTTAACCAAGCTTTTTATCTTTTCTAAATCTTTTAATCACCATTTCGCGCCGCATTTTCGGCAAATGATCTATAAAAAGTTTGCCGTCGCAATGATCGGTTTCGTGCATAAAAGCGCGGGCGGCGTAGCCTTCCGCAACGCGTTCGAACCATTCGCCTTTTTCGTCCTGCGCTTTTAGTTTGACGACATCGGGGCGCACGACGACCGCCGGGACTTTGCCGACGGAAAGGCAACCTTCTTGCCCCGATTGCTCGCCGGAAGTTTCGATGATTTCAGGGTTTGCGGCGATTAGTTTGATGCCTTCGCAATCCATTACGAAAAGCCGCAGATTCAGCCCGATCTGCGGCGCGGCGAGTCCGACACCTTCCGCGTCATACATCGTTTCAAACATATCGGCGCACAAATTTTCGAGTTCTTCGTCAAAAACCGTGACGGGTTTTCCGACCTTTGCCAAAACTTCTTCCGGGTATTCGGTGATTTTTCTAATTGACATTCTCTTATTTGCGATTTTCGATTTGCAATTTGCGATTTGCTTTAACTTCCGACAATTTTATCACTTTTCAGCCGGTTTAATTTTAAGCAATTTAAATAATAGCAATTCACTTAAAAATCAAACCAATCGCAAATTGCAAATTGCAAATCGAAAATAAACTTATCTCGGGATCACGCCGTGGCGTGAACGGCGGTTGAAATCGCGTTTGGCAAAAAAGCCTTTTTCGTCGCGGTTCATACATTGCCAGCAGACGACTTTTTCGATATTTGTCGGGCTTAAATAAACATTATAATGATCCATTACGCGGTCGCATTCGGCGCATCTGGCGGGCGGTTTGTCCGTGATTTTCGGGTCAGTTTCTTCAACCATTTCGTTTTTCCTCATCTGTCCTTTTTTTCTTTCAATAGTTTAATGCGCTTTCGCCGATTTGCCAAAACCAGAGGGGGAAAATTTATTCCGCCGGATTTAGTTGATAAACCTTGAAATTTCCGCTTTGGAACACGACCGGAAAAGCGTATTCCGCTTCGCTGACGAGATACGGCGCGTTGTATTTTCGGGAAATTTCCGAGATTTTTTCCGCCGGTAAATTATTGTAAAATTCCCTTATTTCATCAATTTCGCGCCTGCCATTTTCCGGCGGGAATTTTCCGATCAATAATTCGAGCCGCGCCTGCCATTCGTACAGATTCGCATACGGCGCATTGGCATATTCGGCGATCTTTGCGCGATGCGAATAATGCCAAAAATCCCTGCGCCACGGCGGAGCAATGACAATAGTTCCGTTCGGCGTATTATTTTTCAGCCAGACAAAGGTCACCGCCCCATCATCATTTCTCGTGCGCCATTCGCTAACTGTATCCCGAAAAGTCGCAAAGCCCGTCGAAAAAGGACTTAGCCAACCGAGCAGACAAAACAAACCGACGATCATCAAAAGATTTGCGGGCGGTGCGAAAATCTTTTTCTCGTAACTTTTCGCCAGCGCAAACAGGAAAAACAAAGGCACGAATAGCGGAAAAAGACGCATCGGCATCAGGCGCAGGAGTTCGAATTGTCCGAGAATTCTCAGAAAAATTCCGGCGCAGAAAAAAAGAAACAAAACGAGTAAAAACGCCATGAAAAATCCCTGCGTTTTATCGTTGTCTTCATTGCGGTTTTGCCAATAAAAAAGCAGACAAAACGCCATTAGAGCAAAAACTAAAATAACGCTGCTTTTGGCAAAAACAAACGCGTCGAGATGAAAAGGATACGCGATAAGAACGACGAATTTCCAATTTTCGGCGGAATTTACGTTTTCCGCAACTTGAGAAATAAACGTCGGAATCACGCCGAAAAGCGAAAATATGCCGCTGATAACCGTGATTTTAACGAGTTTCCGGAAATTCCAACGGCTGATTGCCAGCGCGAAAAGCGTCGCCGGAATTCCCCAAAGCCCGACCGCCGGATGAAAACTGAAGGTCAAACCGAGCAGAATCGCCGGCAAAATTTCCTTTTCGCGGCAAAATCCGTCAAGCGCGAACAGAAAGCAAATATAAGCGACGCATTTCGCCTCGAAACCGCCGATCATCCATTCGTCCGCCACGATTGACTGCCCGACCCAAAGCCACAGAAAAATCGAAAGCGAGATCATCCAGAGCGGGATTTCCCAATGTCGCCCGAGCCGCATCAAGGCATAAATTAAAACCGCCCAACACGCGAATCTGCCCGCCCAACCGATAAATTCAATTGAAAAAACAAACGTCAATAAACCGAAAAGATGATTAAAAAGCCAATGTTCATTTGCCGGAGTCGAAAAGGTCAGATCGTTAAGCAAAAAATCCGGTCGGTAGGTTTTCACCAGACGCAGAAGATAATTATATTCGTTGCTGAAAGGCGCGGGCTTTCCCCAAAGCAGAAAAACCGTGCCGAAAAGTGCGGCATATTGCAGATAAAAATTCT
>CAYUGW010000428.1:0-4261 GCA_964444245.1 uncultured Blastocatellaceae bacterium
GGGTTGATACGGCGTGTATGAAGTAAAAAATTCCGAGCGTTGAATCAAATGGTCAACGATTGTCGGCGAAAAATGCGAATACGCGCCCGCGCCTAAAAACGAAGGTTTTCCGGCGGCGGTATTCCGTTTGGCTAATCTTTCCATTTCCGCGATTACTTCGGGTTCGGAAAGCGGCTCGGTAACATTTAAAGCACGGTTCAATTGAACGTCTGTCGGAATCGAACGGAAAAGTTCTTCCGCCGAATCGAGTCCGACGATCTTCAGCATTTCTTCGCGCTCTTCGGGCGAATTCGGTATATATCTCATTGGATTTTGGATTTTGGATTTCGGATTTCGGATTTTTAACAAATTTTCGATATTTGATTTTTGACTTTGGATTTTTAACTGAAGCTGTAAACAGCTTTTCCAAAGGGCAAAGATCAAAGTTCAAAAATCAATCGCAAATCGCCAATTGAAAATCGCAAATTAATTTATTCACTTTCCGAGAGGAATTCCTCGTATTCTTCCGACGAAAGCATCGCATCGGTTTCGCCGGGTTTGCTCATTTTGACCTTGATCAGCCACGCTTGTCCGTACGGGTCTTCGTTGACCGATTCGGGCGTGTCGTTGAGTTCTTCATTGACTTCGACGACTTCGCCGCTGACGGGCGTGAAAATTTCGGAAACGGCTTTGACCGATTCGACCGAACCGATCACTTCGTGTGCGTCGAATGTGTCGCCTTCCTTCGGAAGTTCGACATAGACGACATCGCCGAGCGCGTGCTGCGCGTAATCGGTAATGCCGATGGTCGCAACGCCGCCGTCAACTTCAACCCATTCGTGATCTTTGCTGTAATATAAATTTTCCGGTATGTTGTTTGCCATAATTTTTTGTGTTTATTTGTTAAATTTATTCTATCGCGTATGATTCCAGATAACCGCAATTGGCGCAGCGAAAGGTTTTAATCTTAAGTTGCTGTTTGTCCTTTACTTTGATTCCCGTCCAGAAAGATTTGACCGGCGTGCCTTCAACCCACATATTGACTCTTTTAACATCGTTATCACCACGGTCAATAATAAATCCTTCCTCCATAAAGCCCTGGCATTTTATACAATTGATAACAGGGTGATGCATATTTATTTTAAGATTTCCCGCGTTTATAAAACGGTGTCGGGACGATTTCTGCCGCTAATTTTCTTCCTCTGACATCAATTTTAATCTCTTGTCCGATGTTTGCAAACTCTTTGGACACGAAAGCCAGACCGATATTTTTTTTCAAAAACGGCGCGGGACTTCCCGAAGTTACGTAGCCGACTTTTTCATCGTTAATATAAACTTCGCAGTCGTCGCGGGCGATTCCGCGATCCGTCACTTCAAAACCGACGAGTTTTCGCGTTAAGCCTTCCGCCTTTTGTTTAAGAAGCGCATCGCGCCCTAAAAAATCGGTTTTCAATTTGCAAATCCAGCCTAAATTAGCTTCGAGCGGCGTGATTTCGTCGGAAATTTCGTGTCCGTAGAGCGACATCGCCGATTCGAGCCGTAAAGTATTTCGCGCTGCCAGACCGCACGGCAAAATGCCGTTGTCGAAACCGTAATTTCCGGTTTCAAGCAGTTTATTCCAGATTTGCACGGCAAATTCCTTATCGGCGTAAATCTCGAAACCGTCTTCGCCTGTGTAGCCCGTGCGGGAAATTATCGCTTCAACGCCGTCAAAATTGCCGACCGTGAAATGATAATATTTGATTTCATCTAATGCCGTATTGGTCAGTTTCTGCGCGATTTCGACCGCCTTCGGACCTTGAACGGCGATTTGACAAAAATCCGCGCTCGCATTTGTCAGCGTGATATTTTCGTCGCCTTTGTGCGAAGTGATCCAATCCCAATCTTTTTCCGTCGTTCCGGCATTAACGACGAGCAGAAGTTTGTCTTGAAAAAAACGATAAACCAGTAAATCATCAACGACCGTTCCGTCTTCGCGTGTAAAAGCCGAATAATGCGCCTGTCCGTCAACCAGTTTTGTGACATCGTTCGTTGTCAAACGGTTGACAAATTCAATCGCGTCTTCGCCCTCGACAAAGATTTCGCCCATATGTGAAACGTCGAAAAGTCCGGCAAAATTGCGGGTTCGGAGATGCTCTTCGATCACGCCCGCCGTATATTGAACGGGCATATCCCAGCCGCCGAAATCAACCATTTTGCCGCCTAAATTCCGATGAACTTCGTTAAGCGGAGTTTTCTTTAATTCTTCCATAATTTTTTGCGATAACCGTAAAGAAAAAACTAACACTCTAAAGTTGCAAGCGTCAAGAATGGGTTGATTAGAAAATCTTTTTATAGTGTTTCGCTTGGCTAATCTAACCTCAAAATTAATGGATGTTTTTAAGTGATTTTCGGCAATTAAATCAAATTGCTTCATTCTTTAAATTCAAACATCGAAAGAGTCAAATAAAATGTAGCAAAAAAACAAATAATTTGGCATAATAAATGAGGTTTTATTTCGGTTCTTATTTAACCACCTATTTTTTAACCTTATTTCTCTAAGAACAAATCCTAATCAGAATAAAATAAATCAACATCAGAATATAAAAAATCAACGCTTTGCTCACCAAAGTGCTAAGAAAATGAAGTATCGAAATCTCCTGCAATCAAAAATTTTACTTACTGCCGAAAACAGGAATTGTCCCGAAATTCAGCGGGTTTTTAAAGAATTTCAGCACGATTTTTTTCTCATCGAGCGGACGGATTCTTACGCTCGAACATTAAATGCGTTACAGTCGGACGAATATGATCTTTATGTCGTAAATTACAGTTTTGAGAAAAAACGCTTCTCCGAATTATTAAGCGAAATCGAAAAGCTAAAACAAACATCAAATGTAATTGTCTTGATTAATGCGGACGAAAAAGAATCGGCGATGAAAAAGTTAGACAAAACATCAATAAATTATAGAGTCAAAGAAGAAATTAGTACCAAAGAACTGGAAGATTTATGTACTAAAGTTCTCCGTGATAATGATGTGCGGAAAAATGAAGCCGGTTATCAGAATCTGATTGAAAACCTACCCGTAATGTTTTACACCGTCGAACCCGAACCGCCGTTTGCTCCGCTTTATATCAGTCCGGCGTTTGAAAATTTCGGTTATCCTTTGGAAAAATGGATGCAAAACAGCGATTTTTGGATGACTGTTCTGCATCCCGAAGACCTTGAACGAATCTTACGCGAAACCGCCGCGGCTATGAAAAACGGGGAAGAAACCGATTATGAATATCGAATTATAAAACAAGACGGTTCGATTTGCTGGATTCACGATCAGGGAAAATTCGTCAAAGGCGTGCGCGGGGAAATAATCTGCTGGCAGGGCGTGATGATTGACATCACCGAACAAAAACGCGCCGAAACTCTCCTGCGCGAATCGGAAGCCCGCTACCGGCAAATGTTCGAGGGAAATCAATCGGTTAAATTGATTATCGATTCCGAAACTCTGGAAATCGTCAATGCCAATCCCGCCGCCTGCAACTTTTACGGTTATGCGCTTGAAGAATTTACGGCAAAAAAACTCTCTGAGATAAATATGGCTTCGACGGAAGAAATTTCCCGAAATATCAAGGATGCCCGCGAAAATCAGAAAAATTATTTTATTGCCAAACATCGGCTCTCTTCGGGCGAAGTGCGCGATGTCGAAATTTTCTCGAATTTGCTGGAAATTCAAGGCAGAAAACTTTTTTATTCGATTGTTTACGATATTACCGAACGAAAGAAGGCGGAAGAAGCCCTGAAATTAAGCGAAGAACGCTATCGAACATTGTTTGAAAACGCCAGCGATCTGGTTTATGTTCACGATTTGGAAGGAAATTATATTTCGGTAAATCGAGCCGGTGAACGCATTTTCGGTTACACGTATGAAGAATCCCTGGGAATGAATTTCAGACAAATAATCGCACCCGAAAGTTTGGATTATGCGCGGGAAATGATGGCGAAAAAAATCGCCGGCGAAAAAGAATCGGTTTATGAAATAGAATGTATCGGGAAAAACGATAAAAGAGTTTTTCTGGAAATCAACAGTCGCCTTGTTTATAAAGACGGAAAACCCTTCGCCGTGCAGGGCATTGCCCGCGATATTACCGAACGCCGGCAAGCCGAAGAAGCCTTGAAATTAAGCGAAGAACGCTTTCGTGATTTGTTTGAAAATGCCAATGATTTGATTTATACGCACGATCTTCAAGGGAATTTTACCTCGCTTAATCGAACCGGCGAAGTAATTACGGGATATTCGCGTGAAGAAGC
>CAYUGW010000429.1:0-4261 GCA_964444245.1 uncultured Blastocatellaceae bacterium
ATTTTTTATTTTCTTTAACGATTGAGATGACGTGGGCGGAAACCGACAACACGCAAGCCCAAAGGTAAAAGACGACGTTTTTAAGAAAATAGCTGTTTCCGCCTCACGTCCAATGATTTGTTCGACGTGCCGTTTTTATCAAAACACTTTGCTTTTTTCCGCGCTTGGTGAAAATTCAGCTATTTCTTTTTCGATTGCCTGTAATCTCTCAACCTTTTTATGTGCTTGTGTAGATTCTACTCCATAACTCATAACAGCATCTTGCAAATCTGTTTCAGCAACGATTTTGCGGACAAGCAACTTACCGTAAACAAAATCTAAAGTCGGCTTTTTAGCCTCCGGCATCGCCGAAATTTTTGCCATTTCAATTTGGGTCAGGTCTAACTCAAATTGCTTGACTAGAACTTCTGGAGCTTGGCGTTGATATTCTAAAAGCAGACTGTTCAACTCACTCTTTACTTTTGCTAAATGTAAACTTAACTCGTCAAAAGCAGGCGTAGTTCCAACCGTCTTTGTATGTGCGAAAGATTTATTATCAGGCGAAATAACTGTATCGCCAAAATTTCCATCTAAATTTTGCTTATCTGTTTGAACAATAGGCAATTCTGAAGAAACCGTTTCATCAGAAACAGAAAATTTCTGATACAAGGCAAACGTCAAAACACCCGCTATAAAAGCGAAAAATATTATCAGAGTGTATCGAAGTTGATTTTTCATTTCTTCACAGAATAATACGTTTTGGCATTCAGAGAAAACGTCGAACTATTGATTATCTGGAATCATTCCTGATAACTACCAAAATTTGTGTATTATACGGATTAGTTTTTGATAATAAACAAATGCGCGTGTATTATACGGAATCATTCGGGATAATAACCTTATAACAGGATTGAAAATAAACCATTTTTCCTGAATTTGCAACAGAATTACAGAAACAGAAAAACCGAAATTATTAGACCGGGTTAGAGCCGTTGCAGGAGCGCGGCATCCGAGCCGTAAAACGGAAGATGCTTTTTCATCACGATTTTATCACCGGACTATCGTTTATTTTTCGGTAATTTTTCGTTTTTCTTTTTCGCAAAAGTTTTCTCGGGTTCTCCCAAAAATTCAATGTCTTTTGCCGCGTTTTCGAGATCGGTCGTGCGGCTGCACAGGTCTGTGCTCAGCTTTTTGTTTCCGTCCGTGTAAACCAGATATTTTTGTTTAACCTCAAACGGAAAACCGCAGAAATTCGAAAACTTGGAAGTCGAAACAACGATGTTTTCGGTCGTTACGCCTTTCCAGGATTCTAAAACCTTAAAATAAACGGTTAATTCAACCTTCGGCGAATTTTTCGGAGCTTTAGAAGCAATGATTTTTACAACCTCGCCGGAAAAGACCGTGCTTGAGCCTTTGCGTGTCTGATCGATAAGTTTTTGGTCAGGTTTTTTATAACTGCCCATATGCATACACGAGCAGGCAAAAACCTCGGCGGCACCACCGATTAGGATAAAACAAACGGTTAAAAAATATAATGAAAGTTTCATAGTCATATCTCGATTTAAAGCAGAATTTTACTGATTTTATACTATTTAAACCTTATCTTGCTATAAAAAAATTCAGAGTCAAACTTTTTTGTTCGGCTCTGAATTTCTCATCTAATACGCGGAAATATAATGTGGGCAAAATTATTGTTTCGGTTTCGGCGGCTTGATAATTGTCGAACTCGAAACGGGTTTATTTTTACCTTCCAGAATTTGCACGACTTTTGTGCGCGTTTCGTCGTAGGTCGGTTCGGGAAAATACATTCCGTAAGTAGCGTGACCGCCTTTGAAATAACCGTCGAGATGAAATAAACGCTCGCCTTCTTTCGGTTTCGGTTTTTTCGTTTCGCGCCAGATCGCGTTTGTCATATTATACGAACCTAACGAAATTCTGAATTCTTCATCGTCGCCGGATTCATTTACAACACTAAAAACATAACGCAAAGCGCGATTGCCTTTTAATTCAAAATGCTCGAACGCCAATACTTTTTTACCGTTGACCTCAAACTGTTCGCGGCAATATTGGAATTGTTTTTTCAGTTCTTCGTTCTTGCCGGATTTCCACATTTCGAATAATTCTTTGCGCTCGGCATCGCGCTCCGCCATTTTGCCGAGTGCCTGATAAACCTGTATGAGTTTTGCGCGCAAATGCCAATCTTCGGAATCAATAGCTTTCAATTGTTTCCAAAGATCGAGCGCGGTCGTAAAATCTTTGCTTGAATACGCGGCAAGACCGCCGTTAAAAAGCAACGCGGGTTCATCGGGGAAAATACTCAGAGCCGTTTTATAATCAGCCAGAGCTTCGGCGAATTTACGCTGTTCCATCTTGGAATTGCCTGAGTCAAAAGCCTTTCCGGCTTTTTCCATATCAGCTTCCGAAGGCGGACTTTGTGCCGAAGCGAAACTCGCAAACAACACAGCGAAAATCAAAGCGAAATAGATTTTTAGCATTTTCATAATTATCAGCTTAGAAGCACCTATTTTATTGAAAGATGCTCCGGCGGAAATTTTTTAAATCAAAAGAGAGTTTTGATTTTGTAACCAAAACTCTCTTTTCGTTATTTACAGTTTTTACTTACGTATTTCTCGCAATTTTCCTTCGTGTCGGGACCGAAAACTACGCGGTGCGTTGCCATAATCATTGCGTCTTCCGGTGCAATAATGCAATCTTTGTCATCAGCGACGTTTGCCGCAACTATATATTTTTCATCTGCCATATTTTTTTATCTCCTGTTGTGTTTTTTAATTTTTGAAATCTGCAAAATAGACTTACGATTTTAATTTGACGGCGGTTCCATACGCAAGGATTTCCGAACTGCCGCTCATAATCGAACTGGTCGTAAAACGCAGATTGACGACCGCGTCCGCATTAAGTTTTAAGGCTTCTTCGACCAGACGGCTGATCGCAATATGTCGGGCTTCGGTCAGCATATCGGTATAACTTTTTATCCCGCCGCCGACGATCGTTTTAAAGCCCGCCATAATATCGCGCCCGACGTGCTTTGATTGAACGACATTTCCCGTAATCACGCCGAGTATTTCCGTTATTTCCCTGCCCGGAACATCAGGCGTATTTGTATAGATCATCTTTTTCTTCATAATATTTAAAAATCTCCTGTTTCACCAAAGTTTTTCCCAATCATTGATAATTCTGTCCGTTAATTTATCAAATTTTTCGTCAATGATCTTTCTCGATGCGTCTTCATTAAACCATTTGACGATTTCTTCAACGCCGACGGAAAACGGAACTGTCGCGGCAAAATCGGTAACGAGTTTTTTAATTTTCGAGTTATCGAAGATCATACTGTGCGCCTTGTCGCCGAGCAGTCCCGCACCCCATTCCGCGTCGTATTTGGCAATGATTTCCGACGGAATATGAACGATTTCTGCCGTTGTTTTAAAAGCTTTGGCAATGATTTCAAAAATCTGATTCCACGTTAAAATTTCGTCCGAAGTAATATGAAACGCTTCACCGACAGCGCGGCTGTTTCCCAAAAGCCCGACAAATCCTTTGGCAAAATCGCGGTGATTCGTCAATGTCCAGAGCGAAGTTCCGTCGCCGTGAACGATTACTTTTTTCCCCTTTAACATTCGGTCAACCGCCGTATATCTTCCCGTCAAAGGCAGAGTTGCGCAGTCATAAGTGTGCGACGGTCGGACGATTGTTACGGGAAAATTTTCTTCGCGGCAGGCGCGGATCAAACGGTCTTCGCACGCAATTTTGTCGCGCGAATACTGCCAGAAAGGATTATAAAGCGGCGTTGATTCGGTAACGGGCAAACTCGCGGGCGGAGTTTGATAGGCGGAAGCCGAGCTGATGAAAATATATTGACCGGATCGCCCGCGAAAAATTTCCAGATCGGTTTCGACGTGTTCCGGCGAAAAAGCAATCCAATCAACGACCGCGTCGAATCGATGATCGCGAATCGCATTTTCGACCGAATTTTTATCGCGAATATCGCCGTTTAAAACAATCGCCTTTTCCGGCGCGTTTCTTGGCGATTGCCCGCGATTCAAAAGATACAATTCGATGCCGCGCTTTACGGCAAGCGCGGAACACGCCGAACTGATTATTCCCGTTCCGCCGATAAATAAAACTTTCATAATTATTCTGTAAATTAAGTTTTCGAGTGTTCGGAGTCCCGCCTTTAGGCGGCTTTACCGCCGCGCTTCGCTGGCGGTTGCCGCGTAAACGCGGGACTCCAAACTTTTTTCAAACGCCTTAAAATTTAATTTAC
>CAYUGW010000430.1:0-4257 GCA_964444245.1 uncultured Blastocatellaceae bacterium
AATGAAGCGATTGATTACGGCAGCTATACGACGGAAACTTTCCGCTTTTCGAGTCTTCAGACCGGATTTGACGAAAACGGGCAGATTGCCGCGCATTATTTTTTTGTTTTTCCGAATCTGATGCTCAATTTCTATCCGTGGGGTTTGTCGGTCAATATCGTCAAACCTCTCAGAACCGATTTGACGAAAATTTCGTATCTGACATTTGTTTCCGACGAATCGAAATTAAACAAAGGCGCGGGCGCAGACCTCGAAACGGTCGAATTTGAAGATCAGGCGGTCGTCGAATCCGTGCAGAAAGGAATCAATTCGAGATTTTACGAAAAAGGAAGATATTCGCCGACGAGAGAACAGGGAACTCATCATTTTCATGGTTTGATCGCGGAATTTATGAATTTATGAAACATTTGACCAAAGAAGAAATCGAAGAAGGAATGGAGCAAGTCATTGATTCGCCGAAGGATAACGGCGTTTTAAATTTGATCGTCCGCCGTCCGCAGGAAAACGGACGCGAAGTTTTGGAAACGGGCGAATTGGATGCGGAAAAAGGTCTGGTCGGCGATGTTTGGCTGGAAGAAGACGGAAATTACGAAACGCAGATTACGATTATGAATTCCCGCATCATCGATCTGCTCGCGCAAGATAAGGAACGCTGGAAGCTCGCCGGCGATCAGCTTTATATTGATCTCGATCTATCGGACGAAAATCTTCCGCACGGCGCACAAATCGAAATCGGTTCGGCGATTCTGCAGGTTACGCCCGAACCGCACAACGGCTGCCGAAAGTTCGTCGAAAGATTCGGTCCGGACGCGATGAAATTCGTTAATTCAAAGGTCGGCAAACAATTTCACCTGCGCGGAATCTATGCCAAAGTCATTCAATCCGGCACGATCCGGCAGGGCGACGCGGTCAAAAAAGTTTGATTTAGCGGTGCTACTAAAGTTATACTTTTGTTTATGAAAACAGCAATTTCAGTCTCGAACGATATTCTCGAGTTAAGCGAAAAACTTGCCAAAAAACTGAAGGTTTCACGCAGCAAGATTTTCGCAATGGGCGTGAAAAAATTAGCGAAGGAATATGACGCAGTAACAGTGGAAGAAGAGTCGGAAAGCATCACCGCACGAATCAATAAAGTTTGCGAAGAAGTGGACACATCGCTCGATCCGCATTGGAAAAAATTACAAGCCCGAACATTGCCGAAAGACGAATGGAAATAGAACGCGGGGAAATCTGGTGGACGGATTTGCCGGAACCGAAAGGCTCGATGCCGGGTTATCGGCATCCTGTTCTAATTTTACAATCGGATGAATTTAATGATTCCGGTATTGATACATTTATCGGTGCGGTAATCAGTTCAAATCTGCGTTTGGCAAATATGCCGGGAAATGTTGAAATATCGCCGCAACAAAGTGGTTTATTTTACAATTCTGTTGTCAATGTTACGCAAATTGTTACGGCAAATCGGACGGATTTGCTGGAATTCGTCGGAAGATTGTCCGACCGAAAATTGAAACAAGTTGAAGATGGTTTGCGCCTTGTCCTTTCATTATGAATCTTTTTGAACACGCCGAAGAAAATATCAAAACGGAAATCGAATCCTTGCGTGCCGAGATCAACCGGCACAACGAACTCTATTATCAAAAAAACGAGCCGGAAATCGCCGATTTCGAATTTGACGGGCTGCTTGAAAAACTCAAAAAACTCGAAGAAGAAAATCCGCACCTGATAACGTCCGATTCGCCGACGCAAAAGGTCGGGGGACGCGCCGAAGGTTTCGCGCCTTTTACGCATCTCGTGCCAATGATGAGCCTTGATAATTCATATTCTTTGGACGATCTGCGGAAATTTGACGAACGCTGCCGGAAACTTGCCGATGGACGCGCCTTTGATTATGTCGCCGAACTCAAAATTGACGGTCTTTCCGTTTCGCTTCATTATCAAAACGGAATTTTGATCGCGGGCGCAACGCGCGGCGATGGGCTGATCGGCGACGATGTTTTAAGCAATGTCCGAACGATTAAAACGATTCCGCTCGGTTTGAAAAAGGCTTTTGCGGAAAGAATCGAAGTGCGCGGCGAAGTTTTTATGGCGCGTTCGGTTTTTCGGGAAATCAATGCCGAACTCGAAATGCAGGGCGAGAAAACTTATGCCAATCCGCGCAATTTTGCTTCCGGCACGCTCCGACAATTGGATTCGACAATCGTCGCTTCGCGCAAATTGGATATGTTTCCGTACGACGTTTTGAGCGGAAATCAGAAGGCTTTTGCGACGCATTTTGAAAATTTCGCGTGGCTTAAAAATCAGGGATTTAATGTCAATGAAAATATAGAGAAATGCGAAAATATCGAAAAGGTCATCGAATTTATCGAGAAAATGCAGGAAAAACGCGATCTCCTCGATTATGAGATTGACGGCGTGGTCGTCAAAGTAAATTCAACTCAGCTTCAGGACGAATTCGGTGCGACTTCAAAAGCCCCGCGCTGGGCGATTGCCTACAAATATCCGGCGATGCAGGCGACGACGCAACTCGAAGAAATAAATGTGCAAGTCGGGCGAACCGGCGCATTAACACCCGTCGCGTATTTAAAACCCGTTCTGCTTGCCGGAACGACCGTTTCACGCGCTTCTTTGCATAATGAAGACGAGATCAAGCGTTTGAATTTAAGGATCGGCGATTGGGTTTTGATCGAAAAATCGGGCGAAATCATTCCGCAGATTTTAAAGGTCATCGAAACAAAACGCACGGGCGATGAAAAAGAATACGAATTTCCGAAAGTTTGTCCGGTTTGCGCGTCGGAAGTCGTTCGTCCCGAAGGCGAAGCCGTAACGCGCTGCACGAATGAGAGTTGTCCGGCAAAAGTAAAAGCAAGACTCGGTTACTTTTCAATGCGAAAGGCAATGGACATCGAAGGTTTAGGCGATGTTCTGATCGAAAAACTCGTTGATTCGGGCAGAGTAAAAACGGTCGCGGACATTTACGATCTAACCATAGAAGAAATCGCCACTCTCGAAAGAATGGCGGAAAAGAGCGCGACAAATCTGATCAATCAAATCGAAAATTCCAAACAGCGCGGTTTGCAAAGACTGCTGTTCGGTTTGGACATCCGTCACGTCGGCGAAAGATATTCGAAAATTCTGGCAAAACATTTCCGTTCGATTGAAAAATTGGCTTTGGCAAGCGTTGAAGAACTCGACGACATTCACGAAATCGGTCTGGCGGTCGCCGTCAGCGTTTTTAACTTTTTCCAAAATCCGCGAAACCGGGAAGTGATCGAAAGATTAAAAAATTCCGGTGTGAAAATGGAAATCGACGGCGACGCTTCGGCAGAACTGGACGAAAATTTCAACGGCAAAACCTTTGTTCTGACCGGAAAACTCGAACAGTTCACACGCGACGACGCTTCAAAAATAATCGAACAAAGAGGCGGCAGAGTCTCGGGTTCAGTCAGCAAAAAAACCGATTACGTCGTCGCCGGCAGCGAAGCCGGATCGAAACTCACAAAGGCAGAATCTCTGGGCGTGAAGGTTTTGAGCGAAGATGAGTTTAAGGCGATGATAAATTAATGATTAAAGCGAATTTGTGTTAATATTTTCCGATGAATCTCGATAAATTCAAAAAACAGCTTGCCGTAATTTGCCGCGAAAACAATATCGCAATGTTGGGAGTTTTCGGTTCTGTTTCGAGAGGTGACGACACCGCGCAAAGCGATGTAGATTTGTTGATTAAATTAAAGAAGCCGATAGGTTTGCTCGAATTTATCCGCCTTGAAGATAAATTCGTCGAGGTTTTGGGAAAAAAGGTTGATCTGGCGACCGAAGATTCTCTGCATCCGCTCATTAAACAAAATGTTTTGAATGATTTGAAAGTGATTTATGAAGGGTAGAAACGATAAATTATACATTTTCGACATCAATCAATGCTGCGAAAAAATCGAAAGTTATCTGCAAAATGCGACAAAAGATGATTTTCTGAAAAATCAAATGCTGCAAGATGCGATTGTCAGAAATATCGAAATTATCGGCGAAGCCTCGAAAAGCCTTTCAAGCGAACTAAAAGAAGAAAATCCGAAAATCCCGTGGCGCGACATTATGCGGATGCGCGATAAAATCGTTCATCATTATTTCCGGCTGATTCTTGATGTCGTCTGGCAAACTGCAACCGAAGATATTCCGGCTTTGAAAATCGAAATTAAGAAAATCTTAGATTCGTTTCCTGAAGAAAACTGAAAAATAAGGCGTACAAGTTTTGAGCGAAGA
>CAYUGW010000431.1:0-4250 GCA_964444245.1 uncultured Blastocatellaceae bacterium
ATTTAAGTCTCGGTTATCGAACTTCGATGGCTTGGATGGTGGATTTTGCTTCGAGAATGTTTGATCTTTATCCCGAAAGCGAGAATCCTTTGGCTGAACCGGCGGTTGTTTTGATTGATGAGATTGATTTGCATCTGCATCCGAAATGGCAGAGAGATTTGCTTCCATGGCTGTCCGATCTTTTTCCGAATACGCAGTTTATCGTAACAACGCACAGCCCTTTGATCGTTCAATCGGCGGTGGCGCGTGATGCGAATATCGTCGTTTGCCGGCGCGAAGGCGATCACGTTGTCATTGATCAAAGCGTCGAAGCCGTGAAAAACTGGCGTGCCGATCAGATTTTAACCAGTGATTTCTTCGGTTTGGAAACTGCCCGACCGAAAGAAATCGAAAAAGATCTGTTTGAACGGCAGAAAATCTTGTCAAAAGCGAAATTGACCAAAAAAGACGAAAAACGACTGAAAGAATTGGAAGAAAATATCGGCTCGATGCCTGTTATGGAAAATCCCGAACACGACGAAGCGATGGATATAATTCTTCGTGCGGCAGAAAAACTGAAAAAGGAAAACGGAAATCTCAAATGATCAGAATAAAAAAGCCTCGAAAGATTCCGGAAATTCTGAAAAATAAAGGCAAAAAAGAAAAACTCAAAATGTGTAAAGCTTATGAAAATGAAGGCGTTACGGAGTTTGAGTTCAATCAAAAAATCTATGCTGATAAAACAGTAAAAGAAACTTTGATTAAAGCCCAACACGACAAATGTTTCTTATGCGAATCAAAAATCACACATATTGATTACGGCGATGTCGAGCATTTTCGTCCGAAAAAAGCGTATTGCCAAAGTGAAGAAGAAAATTTGAATCGTCCCGGATATTTTTGGCTCGCATATGACTGGAAAAATCTTTTTCTTGCCTGCAAACTTTGCAATCAGCGTCATAAAAGAAATCTTTTTCCACTCGAAAATCCGATTGAAAGATCAATTTCTCCTTCTTCCGACTTAAAAAAAGAAAAGCCTTTATTTATAAATCCTGCCGAAGAAAATCCTGAGAAATACATTTCATTTAGAATTGATGAGCAGATTGGAGTTATACCATATCCAATCGAAGATAATCCCAAAGGTAGTACGACAATAAAAAATGCCGGACTTAATCGTTTGAAACTTTGCGAAAGAAGATTTGAACACAGTAAAGATTTTATTACTCTGTTCAAATTAGCATCAATGAATCTTCCTCAACCTGAAAGTGATCAAGCAAAAGTTATCTTACAAAAGCGAATAGCAGATCATATTAAAGATTCGGCGGAATATGCGGGAATGTTCAGATCTCTTGTGAAAATCTTGAAATAAGATTTTTATAACTGTTTAGACCTTTGAGAAAAACAAAAAACTTCCATCCATAAAAAAGTGGGGAAGTTTTTTGTTTTTAGCAATTACAATGTTTCTCTAATTAATCGCCGTCGAGATAATATGGCTTTCATCGAGTTCGAGAATAAAATTTCTTTCGTCAATGTTTTCGACTTTTCTAACCGGTCTTTCTTTAACTTTCAGAGTCGGAAGCGTCTGTTTCAGTTTGCGTTCGGCTTTGACGGAATACATTCGCTTGTCGGCGGAAATTATTATCTGGTCAATCGTTTCGCCGTGGGTCGGGTAACACGATGCGCCAAGGCTTACGCCGACCGAAGCGGATCTTTCGTCATCAATCGGCAGTTTGAATCCGGCAACCGCTTTTTCCAGTCTTTCGCATAATTCGTCAATTCCCGCATTATTCGTTTCCGGCACGATGATGACGAATTCGTCGCCGCCGTAGCGGGCGAGAAAATCGTATTCGCGCAGTTGTTCCTGCATAATTTCGGAAAGTTCTTTCAGCATCCGGTCGCCGACCTTATGCCCGTATGTATCGTTGACGGCTTTGAATCCGTCGAGATCGAGCATCAAAAGCTGGAAACTGCTGCCGTTGCGGCTGGCGCGGGCAACCTCTTTTTCAAATTGAATTTGCAGAGAGCGGGCGTTCGGCAGTCCGGTCAGCGAATCGGTCAGAGCGCGGATTTCCGATTCGGCGTGCTGCAGAGCCATCGAGATCGCGTCCGATGCGATATGCGAAACCATTTCGAGAAGGCGAAGATGCTCTTCACCGTAATATTCGAGTTCGCACGAATAGAGCGAAACCGCGCCGAGCAGTTTATCCTCGACGATCAGAGGCAGCGCAGCCATTGCCGAATACTGTTCGATAAATTCGAGTTGGTCGAATGAAAAATCGAGTGCCGGATTGATGTTATGAACGGGCTGACATTTCTGTAAGACATAGCCGGTCGCGCCTTCGCCGACCTCGACGCATTTATTTTCGAGCGCAACGCTGTTTTTGCCTTCGGTATAAACCGCTCTGGCAAAGGTGCTGTTTTCGTTCATTAAATAGATTACGCAGGTATCAAACGGCACGAGTTCGCCGATTTTTTTGGCAAACAGGGCGAGCGTTTCTTCCAAATTCAAAGACGAACTGAAAATTCTCGCCAATTCATACATCGTGAAAACTTCACGATTGGCACGTTTGATTTGTTCGACGTAATTCCCGTCGCCGACATCCTGAGAAAGATGAATCGCTTTGGTATCGGTTTTGTAAGAAAGACCTTTTTCTTCAACTTTCGCTTCGAGTTGGCTCAGATTTCGCAGGAAAACATCAACGATTTTCGGATCAAACTGCGTTCCCGCACCGTTTTGCAAAATGCGCCGCGCTTGTTCGCGCGACACCGCCGGACGATACGGACGCTCGCCACGCAAGGTATCGTAAGCATCGGCAACCGCTAAAATTCGCGCCGTTATCGGAATTTTTTCGCCTTTCAAGCGGTCGGGATAACCGTTTCCGCTCCACATTTCATTGTGATGCCTGACGGTCGGAGCGACCGGATACGGGAATTTTATACTTTCGATAATCGATGCGCCGACGATTGAATGAATCTTCGCTTTTTCTCTTTCGGCGGGTGTCAAGCTCCCCGGTTTGTTCAAAATATTGTCGGGAACTGCCAGTTTTCCGATTCCGTGAAGCAAGGCTCCGGCGTTTAACGCTTGAAGTTCATCGGAAGATAAATTCAGCATTTCGCCGATTCCGACCGCATAAATCTGTGTTCGCCGGACGTGTCCGACTCCGACTTGATCGCGGGCATCAATCGCCGTGGCGAGAGCTTCGACCGTCGCCAGATGAATGCGTCCTGCTTCGCGCATTTCTTTGGTTTTTTGCGCCAATTTCCGGATGAAAATTTTATAAATAACGTGCGCGGCAATGACTACCGGCAAAACAATCAGGCTGAATCCCAAGCCGAATTGATAGAAAATAAAATGAGCAAAAAGTGTTGCCGTTATGCTGAGAAGATAAGTTCCGCCGCTCCAGAGAAAGTTTCTTTCCCAGAGTCCGAAGAAAGAATATCTGCCCGTGATTTTCAGATAAGATGTTAAAATAATCGAACTCAGCCAGAAATGCGTAAATACCATTAAACCGGCGGCGATCAGCAGAGAACTTGTGCTGATTTCATTTTGGGCGACCGCATTTCCCGAAAAACCCGTTAAATATTTGATTGCCAGATAAAAAACGGCTCCCGAAGTAAATGCCGAGACGACATTGACAAAAAAATCGAATAACCACCTCTGTTTCTGAGTGTTTGAAGCCAGAGTGAATTTTGCCAGCGAAATGCTGACGGCGAGCAAAACGCCGCCGGGAATACCGAGCCAGATGATTCCCCAGAAAATAATCAACTCTTTAGCCGAAACACTCGTCTGAGTTCCCGGAATTTTGTAGCTGTATTTATTGATAATGGTCGAGATGGCAAAGATTACGGCTAAACCTAAAAGCTGTGTCGCCGTAAATTCAATGCCTTTGAGAATAGCAAACCCGAGCGGGGCAATGCTCAGGCACAGCATTCCATACCAAAAAATTCTTTCTTGCGGATTAAGTTTTGAGGAATCGGAATCTTTCATTTTTTAATTTAATAAACAGGAAACTTTTTAATCATTTTCAGGGTTTTTATTTTGTTAATTAATGGAAGATAATTGTTAAAATAAATTTCACGACCGATTCGGTCAGACGACTCAAGAAATTTCGAGTCGCTGATAAATAATCAAATATTGTGCCAAAACTATGAGAATGAAAAAGTTAAGTAATATGTAGGGTAAAAAAGAGACAAAAAAGTTCTGTGATAAAATATCGGTCAGAGCAAGGGTTTCATATTGGTAAAATTTCGGTCAAACTGAACGGCTCGAAAAA
>CAYUGW010000432.1:0-4231 GCA_964444245.1 uncultured Blastocatellaceae bacterium
GCTTTGCGCGTCCTATCGGACTCATGCAAGCGGGACGCTCGCGCTCCAGTCATTTTTCCAGTCATTTTTCTATCATTTATTAAGTTGAAGCCGAAATCGGTCGGTGACTGTTCACACCGCCGCTGTTGTTCAGTATTTTTTCATCAAATTCGGTTTCGGGATTTTCGGGTTTGTCGTTTTTATTCGACGTAATCAGCACGACCGAACCGACGATTACGCCCGCGCCGATAAGCATTTGCCCCGTAAATGTTTCCCCCGCGATCAGCCAGCCTAAGAAAATCGCAACGACCGGATTAATATAAGCATACGTCGAAACCATCGCCGGCTGCGCGTTTTTTAAGAGCCAGCTGTAAGCCGTAAAACCGATCAGCGAGCCGAAAATTACCAGATAAATTAATCCGAACCACGAATTTGACGAAACGTTTGCGATATTAAAAGCCGACCATTCGCCCAAAATCAGACTGACGAAAAGCAAAATCAACCCGCCCGAAAACATCTGCATTCCGGCGGTTTGAATCGAAGATTTCGGAACCGGTGCGCGCAATCCGTAGATCGAACCCGTCGCCCAACTCAGAGCCGCGAGCATCACGGCAACCGTGCCGAGAAACTGCATCGAACCCGAATTTGCCGAACTGCTTGTCGTATTTCCATTAATTAAAAGCCACACGCCGAAAAATCCGACGGCGATGCCGAGAATCGTCTTGAGATTCGGTCGGGAACTTTTCAGCCAGAGCCAGCTTAAAAGCACAATCCAGAAAGGTTCGGTGGCGACGAGCAGTGCGGCAAGACTCGATGAAATATAATGTTGCGCAAAAACCACGCCGCCGTTTCCGCCCAAAAGCAGAAGCGTCCCGACGATAATGCTCGTTTTCCAATGCGCTCGTTTAGGCGTTTCGTAATCTTTAGAAAACCGCGCCCAGACAAGCAGAACCGAACCCGCAAACACGAATCTCGCGCCAGCCATCAAAAACGGCGGCAGAGTTTCAATCGCGTATTTGATCGCCAGATACGTCGAACCCCAAAAGATATAAACCGCTGCAAATGCCGCGATTAATACAATTAAACTGCGGTTCGGATTAATTTTTACAATTCCTCGATTCTGCATTCTAAAACCCCTCGATTAAAAAATTTCACTTTTTCCCGCGCCGTTTCGGTTTTTCTTCCGCGACCGCCGCGCTTTCTTTGATCGGCAAAGCCGTTGTTTCCTTGATCGTCTGCAAAACAATTGTTGTTTTAGTGTCTGCGACATTCGGCACGTTTTTCAGCCGTTCGCGCAGAAGCCGCGACAGATGTTTCGTGTTTTTAACCCGCACTTTGAGCAGATATGAATCTTCGCCCGCTACATCGTGAACTTCCAAAACTTCTGGAATTTCCGCCAGAAACTTGTCGGTTTCATCGCAGCATTCGTGCGTCCTGACGGCAACAAATGCCGTCAGACCGAAACCGACTTCCGCCGCTTCAATTTCCGTCGCATAACCGCGAATCACGCCGCGTTCTTCCAATTTTTTGATTCTTTCCAGAATTGCCGAAGGCGCAAGTCCGACCTGGCGCGCTATCTCCGCATTGCTGATCCGTGCATCTTTCTGAAGAATGTTCAGTATTTCTGTATCAATTCCGTCAATCATTCTCTCTCACCTCACTTTTTCAGAATAATACTCGCATTTTAACTTGTCAAGCCTTTTATTTGAAGAATTTCAAAAATTGGTAATTTTTTATGATTCGGTTTATATTTATTGGCAAAATTGGGTTAATCTATTGTTTTAAGGAGCAAACCAGATGAGTGCAGTTTTAGAATTTCCCGTCAAACACAACGAAATAGTTTCATATAATCCGGCGACGAATAAAGAGGTCGGTCGTGTCAAGGATTTTTCCGCCGAAGAAGTTCGGGCGGCGGTTAAGAAATCGCGTGAAGCATTTAACGCGTGGCGCGAAACTTCTTTTGCGATGCGAAAAAAAATCGTGATGCAGGCGCGGGAAGTAATTCTCGCGGAAATGGACGAAATCGCGCGGCTCATATCCGATGAAATGGGCAAACCCGTGGCGGAAAGTTATTCGGCGGAAATCGTTCCGGTTTTGGATTTAATGCAGTATTTTGCGCGAAATACCGAAAAACTGCTGAAACCGCGAAAGATCGGCATCGGACTTTTAGGGTTGATGGGGCGAACCTCGAAAATTATCTACAAACCGCTCGGCGTGATCGGGATTATTGCGCCGTGGAATTTTCCTTTTTCGATTCCTTTGGGCGAAGTTGTAACGGCTCTGATGGCTGGAAACGCAGTCGTGCTGAAACCTTCCGAACTAACGCCGCTGGTCGGAGAAAAGATCGGCGAAATCTTTGAAAAAGCCGGTTTGCCGGAAAATGTTTTGCAGATCGTCACCGGCGGACGCGAAACCGGCGCGGCACTCGTCCGATCCGCGCCCGATAAAATTATGTTCACGGGCAGCGTCGAAACGGGCAGAAAGGTTGCGGCAAGTGCGGCAGAAAATCTAACGCCCGTCGTGTTGGAACTAGGCGGCAAAGACCCGATGATCGTTTTCGCCGATGCCGATCTGGAAAAAGCGGCGAGCGGCGCGGTCTGGGGCGCATTTACAAATTCCGGTCAGGCGTGTTCGTCGGTCGAAAGGCTTTATGTCGAAGAATCGGTTGCCGAAGAATTTACAAATTTAGTCGTCGAAAAAACGCGCAAATTGCGGCAAAATTTCGGAAATGAAGAAACGACCGATGTCGGCGCGATGGTCAGCGAAAATCAATTGAAAATCGTTCAAACCCACGTCGCGGATTTTGAACAAAGCGGTGCGCTCGTTTTAACGGGCGGAAAGCGAAATGAAAATTTTGCCGGCACGTTTTTCGAGCCGACCGTTATCGGAAAAGCCGACAATTCGATGAAAGCGATGCGCGAAGAAACCTTCGGTCCGACGCTTCCGATTGCCGTCTTTAAAACCGAAAAAGAAGCGATTGAACTGGCAAACGACACCGAATTCGGCTTGACGGCGAGCGTCTGGACGAAAGATATTTCAAAAGGAAAACGCGTGGCGGAAAAAATTCTCGCGGGAACGGTTATGGTCAATGAAGTTCTCTACACGCACGGAATCGGGCAAACGCCTTGGGGCGGTTTTAAGAATTCCGGCTACGGCAGAACGCACGGGCGCGAAGGTTTGTTGGAACTCGTCGCGCCGCAGCATATTCATGTTAATCGTTTTCTCTTAACGCCCAATGTCTGGTGGTTCGGTTATTCAAAAAATGCGATTGACACTTTTAAAGATATGGCGCATTATTTTGCCGGCGGTTCGCTTATTAAAAGCGTAAAACTCACGCCGCAATTTATTAAACGGCTGCGTGAATTGATGAAGAAATAAAAGAAGTTTTGTAAAAACTCCCGAAAGAGAAATTATGAAACAATGTCCGAATTGCAAAACTACATATACGGATGAAACTTTGCGATTTTGTCTCGCTGACGGTACGACTCTGATTTCACTAAACGAATCCGAGCCGACGGTTGCGTTTAACAGACAAAATCAGGTGCGTGTTGATATTCAGAAAGACTCCGCGCCGGAATCGGTTGCGACACTATTTTCACCCGCCGTAATTCCACCCGCATTTCCGCCGCCGTCATCGCAAATTCCTGAAAAAAAAGGGGCAAGTTGGGCGATTATCGGTCTTTTGAGCGGTTTATTGGTTTTGGTTTTATTGGGATTTGCAGGATTTGCCGGATATGTATATTTTCAACAACCGAAGGAAAATCCGGTTATCGCCGAAACTTCGCCGACTCCGAAGCCTTCGCCAAACTCGAAAACTTCGCCCGATGCCAGCGATGATGAAGATTTAAAGAAAAAGGTCGAAAATCTCGAAAAACAGCTCGAAGCGCAAAAAAATCAAACTCCGAAAACTCTTCCGACTCCGTTTCCGACTCAATCAACGACAACGCGGCAAACAGCGCGTGCCAATTCGCCGAATGACGGTTTTCTCGCCTTGAGAAGCGAACCGAGTACGGCATCGGGTTATCGAATCACGAAAATTCCGCACGGCGCGTCTTTTGTCATTCTCGGCTGTTCGAAATCGACGAATCAGGGAAAAATAAAAGGTCGCTGGTGTCAGGTAATTTACAATAATCAGCAAGGTTGGGCGTTTGATGCTTATATGATTTTTAATTGAAATCAATAAAATTTAAGTTCGGAGTCCCGCCTTTAGGCGGCTTTTCGCTGCGCTTCGCTGGCGTTTTGCCGCCTAAAG
>CAYUGW010000433.1:0-4211 GCA_964444245.1 uncultured Blastocatellaceae bacterium
TTAAAATCGAATTCCAGATATTTTTTCGCCTCGTCTTCGTAAGGAATTTTATGGCGGATGAAATCAATAATTATTCGGCGATACTTATAGCCGGGAGCGCGAAACTGGCGTGTTCTGTCATCCCAGACAAAATCTCGCGGAACGGAATCCTCGCGGCTCGCGCCTTCCAAAATCAGAGTTCCCGATTCAAATTTGAGAGTTAATTTATTTTGGTTTGGTAAATCCTTCACGAATTAATATCGGTTTTTAATTTTAACCACAGATGAACACAGATGATTCTTTTAAACGAAAAAATTAAAAAAGAATCTGTGTGAATCTGTGTTCATCTGTGGTTAATTTATTTACTTGTTATTACAATTACTTCTTTCGCAGACTTTTCGACCATCGCTTTTGAAAACGGGAAAACGGGCGTATTTCCCGATTTCCAATCGTTTAGTTGATCTTTGAAATGCGGCGATTTCGGAATTCCGCTCTGTCCGAGCGTGATTGCGTGGCGCGTTTTATCCCAATCGCCGGGCGAGGTTACAAAACGCATCGAAACCGCCGCGCCGACGTTCGGAGTCGAAAAACCGCCGTAATAATCAAACGGTTCGATTGCAAAAAGCGCACCGATCAAAGGAGCTTGAGCCAGCGGATGGCTGAAACGGAATTGCGAAGATTTTCCGAAAAGCCATTTCGATTCGTCCGCGCCGAATTTTTTCGTCAGATTTTCCCGCGCCGTTTTGTCCGATTCGAGTAAAAGCGTTTTATAATCGGCAAATTCCTTCGGAAGCCAAACGGCGGGTTTTTCCCGTACGAGCCAATCGATAAACGAATTCTGCATTGACCAACGGTAATTGTCGGCTTTTTCCTTGCCGATTGTCCCGGTTAAAACTTTTTGCAGAAAAGTTCCGCGCATTTCCGAAATCAACATCGCGGCTTTTGAATCGGCGGCGGTTTTCCCGTCAAAACCTCTTAAAACCGCGAGAGTTTCAGAACCTGCGGCTTCCATCCTGACTATTTCACGCGCAAAATTCGAATACGAAATGCTGAAAATATCCTTTTGAATATCCATCGAATCATTAATCGTCATCTTCGAATTGTTTTCGATTAATTGACGAATTCGCAATGCGCGATACGGATCGGCAAAACTGCGACCGAGAAAATATTTGTAATTATCGCCCGCGAGCCGCTGATTTGCCGTAACTATAAAACCTTCGGGCGGATTAAGGCTGTTCGGCAATTCCTCAAACGGAATATAGCCCGTCCATTTCCCTTCGTTTTTCGCGCCGTCGTTCGGAAAACTGCCGTCGCCGGAACTGCGGATCGGAATCCGACCGCCGTTGTGAAAACCGATATTTCCCGCGACATCAGCGTAAATAAAATTCTGCGTCGCGCCGCCGTACGTTTTCAGAGCGGCTTTGAATTCGTCCCAAGTTTTTGCCCGATTCAATAAATAAAACGCTTCAAAATCGTTGTTTTTCGCGTCCAAAGCAGTCCATTTAAGAGCGATTTTTTTATTGCCGTCATCTTGAATCACAACGCCGTCGTCAGTTTCCAAAACTTCGAGTTTGATAATTTCGGTTTCGGGTTTGAGCAGATTTTTGCGAACCTTTATTTCTTCGATTCGCACTTTTGCGTTTTGCCAGCCGTTGGCGGTTTGATATTGATTTTTGTCGTTGAAATTTTTAATAAAGATGTCTTGCACATCGGGACCCAAGTTGGTCGCACCCCAGGCGATAAATTCGTTATGACCGAGAACAATTCCCGGAACGCCCGGAAATGTTACGCCGGAAACGCGATTTTTGGGCGTTGAAAGATGCGTCAGATACCAGATCGAAGGCGCGGAAGCATCTAGATGCGGATCATTTGCCAAAATCGGCTTGCCGTCAAGGGTGCGTTTTCCCGAAATCACCCAATTGTTGCTCGCCGCGTTAAATTCCTGATAAAACCCGATTTCTTCGAGCGAAGATTTTCTAACCGCTTCGTCTTTTTCGGCAAACGCAAAAAGATTTTCAAGCGTTTTCGAATCAATCGGACTTTGATCTTTGATCTTTGGACTTTGATCTTTGGATTTTTGAATTTGGAATTTGGAATTTGGAATTTGGACTCTTTCTTCGTCTTTCCCGACAACCAGCACGTCAAACGGCGTTTTTTCGATAAATAACTGATCGAATTTTTCCTTCGGCAAGTCTTTGAATTTCGCTCTGGTTGCGTCGTGATGCCAACTCGTGCTTAATCCGTCGGCTAAAATTTTGCCGATAATAAGAGAATCGGTCGCCTTCCAAGGCTCGGGCGTGTATTGCAAAATATTAAATTCCGGAGGCATCGAATCTTTATCGAGCGTGGCGATAAAAGCATTGACACCGCGGGCGTAATTGTCCAAAATGCTCTTGTATTCCGGCGAAAAATTTCTGTAAGATTCCTCGACAATCGCCTGAAAACCGAATCTGCGCCAGCGTTTATCACGTTCGAGCGCGGCATTTCCGAAAAGCTCCGCCGTTCGCCCGCTTGCCACGCGGCGGTATAAATCCATCTGCCAGAGACGGTCGATCGCCGTTACGAATCCCTGTACGAAATATAAATCTTCATCATTCATCGCTTCGATATAAGGAATCGAACGCGCATCTTTTCTGACGGTAACTTTGTCTTTTAGTCCTGCAATCGTCAGAGTTTTATCAACCGGCGGCTCGACCGTCTGGGCGTAACACGCGGTTGAAAAGATTAAAATTAAAATTAAATATTTTCCGTAAATTTTCATATTTATTTCTTCAAATGTTAAGTTTCAGGCGGATACCAGCCGATTTCCACCCATTTTTCCCTAATTGCTACTGCCAAATCATTATTTATCTTTAAGGCTCTGACCGTCGCTCGACCGACAGAAGTCTTTCCGCGTATCATCGTTTTATCTTCTGAAAATTCAAAATGTTCGTTCCATTTTTGCCGTCGAGGATTAAAAATCAAAACAAGTTCTCCGCTTAATTCGTCAATTGCTTCAATTTTCGCGTGTTTAAAACCATTACAAGCACGACACGCTAACCATAAATTTTCTTCGTCATCGGTTCCGCCTTCATATTTCGGTAAAAGGTGTTCGATTTCAAGCGGAAGAGGATAAATTTCTTGAGGAATTAAACAATACCCGCAGCGATTTTCGGCTTGTTTTCTGATTTTTTCTTTTAATTCGTTTGAAATACCGCTCATCTCAAATCTTTCGGTGAATTTATCAATTGACGTTTAACGGCTTCAACAATTCCAATCGCTTTTTGCAAAGTAGCGATTTGAGAGCTTCTGATGTAGATTTCAAGTTCGGTATTTTCCGTTTTGCTGATTAATCCGGTTTGTTGAAGTTCGGATAATTCACTCATTCTGTCGGCTTGCGCTTCGGGCATTTTGAGATTTGCCAATGCAAGCACATCTTCATCCGACCAGTCGGAAATATCTTCCGCAAAATCATTTTTATCAAGCAGGTATTCAACTTCGAGCGAATCAATAATAATTTCATCAACCCGTTTATTGTTTTTTCTGGCTTTCTTTGCAACATTTTTGTAAATGTTTTCAGGTAATTCTACTGTGACATTCATAAAAACTTTCCTCTTAAAATATGCCTAAAAGTTTACCACAATTCAATATTTCAAATTTAGCCGAAACGAATTTTACTCAGTACATCGGCAATCATCATCATTTGAATCGGACGATTTTATCTCGTGATCTTCGCTGTCATCGAATTCGACGCGCTTTTTCGGTTTTCCGTCAAACAAAACGCACAGCTCGACCTGATTTTTATCCGACGCGCTGCCCATAAAGAAAACGGTCGAAAGATTCTGAACCCGCGCCGGAAAGTCGAACTTTCTCAGCGGTGAATCTTCTTTCCAGGTCGCAAAAACTTCGCTGTCATCTTCATTCGGTCCGGCGGAAAGCGAAACGCTCTGCGCTCTCGAAGAACAAACCACAACGCTCCAGCGAGCTTCGGTTTTGACTGTTTTCATCGGTGTCGGCGCATCCGGCGTGGCGACGGCGTTGGCGTTCAAATTGGCGTTGGAATTTGCCTGATTGACATTAACCGTGCAAGCCGCTGTTGCTGAAATTGCCAAAAATGCCATTAATAAAAGTTTGAAGATTTTCATAATTTACTCCCTTGTTCGATGTATTTGAATTTTTACTTTATCCTTTCAATTATTTTGCAACTTTCTCTAAATCCTTCTTGATAAATTGATAAACCGGATTTTCATTTA
>CAYUGW010000434.1:0-4209 GCA_964444245.1 uncultured Blastocatellaceae bacterium
ACAAATATTGAAAAATTTGAATTACTTGAAAATTTAATTTACAGAGTATTAAGTAGTCCACATTTTAAATTTTCCAGTAATTGATTTTTGACCGAAAAACATTTTGATTCGGTTTTACAATTTGAAATTTGAAATCTGAAATTTGAAATACCCCAGAAAATTTAAAAATCGCTCTACTAAGCAGGTAAGCAAAAATACCACAATACTTTTACTCAGGTGCTTACTTGATTGCGGTTCAGCCTGCCTTGTACTCGCTGTGGCAGAACCGACCAGATACGCTCACGAATCAGCGATAAACATAGTTCCCATTAGCCGGGACGAGCCGCCCAAAGCCCCACATCCCGTCGTTTTTATTCTGCCGGATAAAAAAAATTTTGCCCGAATGATATTTTTACTCTGTTTCGAACGCCTTAAAAGGTAGCAGCGTAAATGCGGCTTGATAATTAAGAGGAGAGTATTATGAAAAACTTATTTACAGCAGTTATTTTGGGAATAGCGTTTGCGGGCGTTTCGCTCGCTCAAACTTCGTCGAAGGCTTCCGAGTTGAAGTTAGCCGTGATCGAATTCAGCCCGGGTCCGAAAGCCTCGGCGATGAAGGAAGATGCCAAGCGGCAGCTTCAGACCACTCTGGCGCACGCACTTTACAAAACCGACCAATTCAAAGTCGTGGATGTAAGGAATACGCGGAACGCGTCGCAGGACAACCTTGCGGAACTTAACGGCGGTTCTTCCACTGCCGCGGCGGTAAAGCTCGGCAAGCAGCTCGGTGTGAGCTATGTCCTGACCGGTACCGTGGTGGAATACACGCTGCAGGATGCAGACGGCTTTGGTCGTGTGATCTTAAAGACCCGGCTCATTGAGGTAGCTACCGGCAAGGTCAAACACACGGGCGAAACGACCCAGCGAAGCACGGGCGTGATAAGGTCAACCGGCACACCTGAAATGCACTCAAAGACCGTAAAGCCCGCCATCGATAAGCTGGCGGCGACGCTTGAGGAATTGAAGCTTTGATCGCGACAAGAGTTCTGGCAAGCATCACTGTTTGCCAGAAATTCTTTCCAAGCTGAAGTGATAGGCGAACTAGTGGGGCGCGGACACTTGTGTGCGCGCTCGAAAATATTGGAAAATCATTATTGCACCCTTTGATTAAGGCAATGGTGCTTTTTCAATTCTCAATAACATTGTTTGGTGTGCCAGAATCTCCGAAATAGGTTCGTTTCTAAGAAACTCAACTGAGTTGTTCGTCAATTTATTATAAACATACCGTTCCTGACGGAGCGAAAATCATTATGTCAACAGAACCTGGAAAAGCAAAAAAAAATTATTAAACAACACAGTTTAATTTTTCAGCTTGGTTTTTTTTGAAATATGCCTTTCAGCGTTTTTATTAAATCTTCCTTCAGATTATTTCCCTTCGTCAGATAAAAATCCGCCGGACAAACATCTTCATCAGCGGCGTCGTCTTGATTGAATCCGCTTAAAATAATCAAGGGAATGTGCTTCTTTTCGGGGTTTTGACGCAATACGCGGCATAGATCGTAGCCCGTCATATTCGGCATCACGGCATCCGTTACGACAACATTAATTTCATTAGCGAGTGCGATTTCCAACGCTTCAAGCCCGTCTTTGGCGGAAAAAATCTCGTAATTTCCGCGCGTTAAAACAACTTCCAAAAAACGGCGCATCGAATCGTCGTCTTCAGCCAGTAATATTTTCCCTTTATTTGCAGTTTCGGGCGTGTCGGCAATCATAATTATCCTATAGTTTAAAATGTTTGCTCCGGGGGCGTTAAGAATTTTTATAGGGTTTTGAAAATTGCTTTAACGAAAAGATAGATTAAGAAATTTGCCAACCTTTTGTCAATAAATATACACTAATCCGGTTCATAAAAGTTTTATATTGATTGACTTTAGTGAAATATTTTCTATCTTAGTTTTGAAAGACCTATAAATGTACGAATTTGCAGTAACCCCGGCAGTAACGCAGATGCGCCGTCCGGGTGTGATAATTACGGAAATCGCGCCGCAGTCTCTGGCGGAAGAATTGGAACTCGAAAAGGGTGATAGGATCGTCCGCGTCAACGGCAGACCCGTGCGCGATTATCTCGATTTTCGCTTTCAAACTTCGGGCGAAACCGAGATGACCTGGCTCGTCCGCAAGACGAACGGCGAAACCTGGGAAATCGAACTCGACCGCGAAGAAGGCGAGGATTTCGGTTTGATGTTCGAGCAGATCGTCCCGCGTCAATGCGCCAATGAATGTCTTTTTTGCTTTTGCAAGGGAAATCCGGAAGACGCACGACCGTCGCTTTTCGTCCGCGACGAAGACATACGTCTTTCATTTCTTTACGGAAATTACACAACTCTGAGTTCGATTACGCCGGACGAAATGAACCGGATTATCGAACAGCGTCTTTCGCCGCAATATGTTTCGATTCACGCGACCGATCTGAAAACGCGGGCTTTTCTGCTCGGGGTGGAAGAATCCCGAGCCGATATTTTTGATAAATTAAACAGACTTCTCGCGAACGACATCGAAATTCACGCTCAAGTCGTGCTTTGTCCCGAAATAAATGACGGCAAAATCTTGGAAAAAACCCTGCGCGATCTCGCTTCGCATTATCCGCGCGTTGTTTCGACCGCAGTTGTTCCGGTCGCGCTGACGCGCTACAACAAAGACGAACGGCTTACGAGAGTTACACCCGAATTTTGCCGGCGAACGATCAGGGAAGTCGAAAAACTGCAAAAGGAATTCCGAAAAACTCTCGGCGTAACTTTTGCCTTCTTAGGCGACGAAATCTACATCAAAGGCGGCGTTGCCGTTCCGACCAGAAGACATTACGGCAATTACCCGCAAATCGAAGACGGCGTCGGAATGATCCGTTCGTTTTTGAATCAATTTGAAAAATTATTGAAAACCGCAGAATCAAACGGTCTGAAAAAACAAGATTTTGTTTTTGAAAATGTCAGAACGCATAATCTGGCAATTACGCCTGAGATAAAATATCAAAAATCAAAAATCAAAAATCAAAAATCTCTCAACGGTACGATTTTAACCGGCGAAATGTTTGCGCCGATTCTGCGCCAGCAGATTGAAAAGCTGAATTTACTAATCGGTTCTAATCTGACGGTTTTAGCCGTTCCGAACACATATTTCGGCGGCGACGTGGCGGTTGCCGGACTGCTGACGGGAAAAGATTATTTGGCGGTAAAAGAGAAAATCAAAGGCGATTTCGTGATAATCCCGAAACATACGATAAAATCGGACGAGCCGATCCTTTTGGACGGAATGCAGTTTGATGATCTAAAGGCGCAATTCGACGTGCCGATCTATGATTTGGAACTGGAAGAATTGATCGAAATGATCTTGGAGAAAAACTGAAAATAAAAAAAACAGGATTCAGACATCCTGTTTTTTTTTGAAGAATTATGTCTTTTTCGCGCGCGGTTTTCTTTTGCGGTCGCTGCGTTTTTTGCGCGGCTTTTTGATCGAAGCTAAAGCAATATGCCGCGTTTTCAGCAAAAGACTCAGATGCTGATGCGATAATCCGAGCAATGTCGCCGCTTTTGTAACTGCGCCGTTTGTTTCTTTAAGAGCCTGCGTGATAAATCCGGCTTCAAACTTTAACACCTCTTCATTCAAAGAAAAATTTTCCCATTTCGATGAGGATGTCTGATTAAGACAAATTTGTTCGGCATTCACTAACCGTTTTTGGATCAAAGCGCGGTTTGTAGCCGAAAGAAGTTTCGAGGCTTTTTTATAAAGTTCCTTTTTTTCTTCAACGGACAGAATCGCCTGCAATTCTTCAATCTGCGTGATCATTGCCAAACCGGCATTTACCGGATCGTTGACATAATTTGCCGCTTCGATCGCTTTTTCAAAAGATTCTTTAGCGTCCCCGTATGATCCCTGACGCGCAAACACGGTTCCTAAAGTAGTTAAAGATTCGGCAAGCGAGAAATATTCGTCGCCGCCCATAAACAGTTGAACCGATTTTTGGGCAAAAAGTTCGGCTTCGATAAATTTTTTCTCTTCCAGATAAACCCGTGCCTTCGTATCGAAAACCGAAGCCAATCTGCCGGAATCATTAAAAACGCTGAACAAATTTATCGAATTATCGAGATGCTCATGTGCGTTTTCAAAATCATTAATCGAAAGATACAGAAAACCGAGATTGTTTTCGACAATCGCTTCATAACGCTGATGATT
>CAYUGW010000435.1:0-4201 GCA_964444245.1 uncultured Blastocatellaceae bacterium
GAAAAAGTCTCGGTTTCGGATTTCCCTTTTGCGGCTCAAATGTTAGCGTTCCGACCTCCGTGAAACCGAAGCCGAGTGATGCCAGTTGATTAACGACTTTTCCGTTTTTATCGAATCCGGCGGCGATTCCAAGTGGATTTTTGAATTTCAAACCGAATCTTTCCAACGCGCCGAACGATTCGCCGGAAGCGAATCGTTCGGCAAAAAAATCCCGTGCAAATTTTGATCCGAGTCCGATTTTCAGAGATTCCATCCCGATCTCGTGAGCGGTTTCGGTCGGCAGTTTGAATAAAAGCGGGCGGATAAGTTTTTTGTAAATAGACATTTAAGCGGAAAATTCAACGAGTTCGTAAAGTTCTGACAATAAAATCCGGCAATCAATCGAAGCGATTTCCAAAACGGCTTCCAAATCTCTGATCTCGCTCTTTTCCCAACCGCCGTTTTCCTGTTTCCGGTAATGTTCGATAAACGGCTCGTCCTGCGAAATCAAAATATAATCTTGCAGAGTTTCTATAAAATTCGAATAGCGCAGTAACTTTTCGCCGCGATCATAGCTTGCCGTCGAAGGCGATAAAACCTCGAAAATCACGGTCGGGTTTGTAATTATATCTTTGTGATTATCAAACGGAATCGGATCACCGCAAACAATCGCTAAATCCGGGTATGAAAATAAATCTCTGTCATTCGTGGCAATTTTCATATTAGGCGAAAAGCCTCGACAACCTTTTCCCCGTAATTCATTTCCGACAATCCGGCTTAGATTAAAGCAGATCGTGCTGTGATTTACGCTTTCGCCAGCCATCGCATAAACATTGCCGTCGAGATATTCGTGTTTTTCAGCGGAAAAGCGTTCGTAATCGAGATAATCTCTAACTGTAAAAAAAGGATGTTTTTGTGCAAGTGCCATATATAATCTCCAAAGATTTTTCTAATTTATATTTTAAGCTAAATTAAAAAAACTTGAAACTTTGAACTCCAAACTTTGAACTTTCTACAAACCAATGCTACGATTTTTTCACAATGGCAGACGAATTTAATTTTATTGAAAAAGCGATAATTATGGACAGCGCACGGATGAAACGCGCGCTTTCGCGGCTGGCTTCGGAAATTGTCGAAGAAAATCAGGGCGCAAAGGATTTATATTTAGTCGGAATCCGCCGGCGCGGCGTTCCGCTTGCCGAAAGATTGGTTGATAAAATCGAACAACTCGAAGGCGAAAAACCGCTTTACGGAATTCTCGATATTACGCTCTACCGCGATGATCTTTCAACGGTCGGTGCAAATCCGATTGTCAATCGAACCGAACTCGATGCTGACATCGAAGGCAAAATTATCATTTTAGTTGACGATGTGCTTTATACCGGCAGAACGATCCGCGCCGCGCTCGATCAATTGATGGATTTCGGTCGCCCGAAAAAGGTCAAACTCGCCGTCTTGATCGATCGCGGACACGAACACCGCGAATTGCCGATTCAGGCGGATTTTATCGGCAGACTCGTTCCGACCAAGCAAACCGAGATCATCAAAGTGATGCTCAAGGAATATGACAATAGAGAAGCGGTCGGGATTTATGAAATTCCGGCGGAATAATAGCGACAGAGATTTATATTCAAATGAGGTTTGAAATTGTCAGCGAAATTACCGATATTGAAACCATTGCCGTTGGAAAAGCAATCAGAGTTCTACAATCTTTGAATAAAAAATACGGAAAAGGTCGCTGGCGGAAGAAAAAAGGTGTCGCAACTGTTAAACTGAAAAACGGAAGTTTGCGACTGGCAGAAATTCATTGGTATGAAGCGCACGGCATCGGTAAAAAGGATTTGAAAATCAAATTTCCCTTTTTAGACTAAAGTTATGGAAGAACCGAAATTTGTAGTTTGTTTAAATAATGAGGGTTATCTGGCATCGCTTGAAATCGGCAAACTGTATCAAATAATTCCCGATCAAGAAGCCGAAAAACTCGGCGGTTTGCGCGTTATTGACGAAGACGGTGAAGATTATTTTTACGATGCGGAAATGTTTTATCCGCTTCAGGTTCCGCCGATTGTCGCCCGAACATTGATTTCAATTAATCAGCAAGGTTAAATGCCTTGCTTTTTTTATAAATAAAAATGGAAAAACCTTTTCGCCGCAGAGATTTACTCGGAATCCGCAATCTTTCAGCGGAAGAAATCAAAGGCATTCTCGATACTGCCGAAAATTTCCGCGAGATAAATCAGCGTGAGATCAAAAAAGTTCCGACACTTCGCGGGAAAACCGTGATCAATCTTTTTTTTGAAAATTCCACACGCACGCGCACATCGTTTGAACTCGCCGCCAAACGGCTTTCGGCGGACGCGGTTAATATTTCAGTTTCGTCTTCATCGGTTACGAAAGGCGAAACCTTAATTGACACCGCTTTGAATTTGGACGCGATGCAACCCGACTGCATCGTCGTCCGCCACGGTTCGGCGGGCGTTCCGCATCAACTCGCCAAAGTTTCAAAAGCGGCAATCGTCAACGCCGGCGACGGCACGAACGAACATCCGACGCAGGCACTGCTCGATGCAATGACGATCCGCGAACATAAAAAGAAAATCTCCGGTCTGGAAGTCGCGATTTTAGGCGATATTCTGCATTCGAGAGTGGCGCGTTCGAATATTCATCTTTTGACTAAACTCGGCGCAAAAGTGCGCGTCGCCGGACCGAAAACCCTCGTTCCCGATGATTTCGTTCATCTGGTCGAAAAAGATCTGATCGTCTGCCCGAACATCGAAGAAGCCATCGAAGGCGCGGACGTTGTGATGATTTTGCGGATTCAAAAAGAACGCCAGGATTCGGCGTATTTCCCGACACTTCGGGAATATTCAATCCATTACGGCTTAACGCAGGAAAGACTCGATCGGGCGAAAGAAGACGCGATCGTGCTGCATCCCGGACCGATGAATCGCGGCATCGAAATCGCTTCCGAAGTCGCCGACAGCTCGCGTTCGCTGATTTTAGATCAGGTAAAATACGGCGTTGCCGTGCGAATGGCGGTTTTATATTTAGCTACCGGAGGAACGGCGATAAATGGTTGAAATGATTACATTATTTCGCCCCGTCGGCAAAAATGAATTGGCTTTGATCGAAGAAAGCGGTTTTACCGGATTTCCGGCGCGACTGCCCGAACAGCCGATCTTTTATCCGGTTTTGAACGAAGAATACGCTACGCAGATCGCCCGCGATTGGAATGCGAAATACAACGCCGATAAAGTCGGATATGTTACAAAATTTGAAGTCAAAAAAGAATTTCTCGCGAATTACGAAGTAAAAATAGTCGGCGGCAAAACGCACGAAGAATATTGGATTCCGGCGGAAGATTTGGAAGAATTTAATCGAAACATTGTCGGGAAAATCGAGGTGATTGCAGAGTTTCGAGGTTAATTTGTGATAAAATCACAAACATTATGAATGCAGTAATAACACTAAACGAAGCTGAACAAGCGATTGCAAATCTATCCGAATCGGATAAAGCTCAACTTTTGCGTTGGCTCGAAAAAGAAGTTAAAAACGGTTTTGCCGGAATTGAAAAAAGCCAAAATGTAATGGGCGGAGCAGCCTGTATTCGTCAAACGCGGATTCCGGTTTGGATGCTCGAACAGGCGCGTCGGCAAGGTGTAAGCGAAGTTGATCTGCTTCGCAATTATCCACAGATTAACGCGCAAGACCTTGCAAATGCTTGGGATTATGTAAATGCTTACAAAATGGAAATTGAAGAAGCGATTTCTGCCAATGAATCCGATAACTAATGAAATTTTACGCCGATGAAAATTTTCCGCTCGATGTTATTAACGAATTAAAAAATTTAGGGCACGATTGTTTAACGGCTTTTGAAGACGAACGCGCCAATCAAAAAATCCCGGACGAAAAAGTTTTGGAACGCGCAAGCGAACTCGACAGAGCGGTTTTAACAATAAATCGAATAGATTTCAAACGGCTTCATCATGCAAATTCGGAACACGCGGGAATTGTCATCTGCACATTCGATGCTGACTTTATCGGACAAGCAAACAGAATTGATGATGCTTGTAAAGAATTCAGTGAAATAAAAAGTCAATTAGTGCGCGTTTATCGTCCGTCATAAATTTGTGAGAAATTTAGCAGAATTTAATCGAAATATTGTCGGGAAAATTGAAGTAGTTGCAGAATTTAGAGGGTAATCAAATGGAAGAAAATTCAA
>CAYUGW010000436.1:0-4195 GCA_964444245.1 uncultured Blastocatellaceae bacterium
AATCCGGCGGCAGCGGCGGTTGATTCTTTTGCTGTAGTCATTATATTTTTCCTTTTTTTTATTAAAATGTTTCTGTTATTGAATTTATCAAAACGATTTACCAGTTACAAGTGTTACTCCGATTTTATAAGGTCAAAACGAATTACACAGAAAAATCGCAAAATCACTCGCTTTTTTATTATACAACAATTGTTCGCCCGATAAACTTTTAATGTTTTATTTGAGTGTAAAAATGCCGTATGAGTTGGATTTAGAGTTTTCAAATTACCAATCAGTATAGCGAGCGGTAGCGAGTGCCTCTATTATTATTAAACTTAATTTCTATTTAAACCTGCTCGCTACCGCTCGCTATACTGATTTTTTGATGTCAACCACAATTTTATTACCGATTTTCGCACTTAAAATTTCCCTCGCCGAATCTTGAAAGGCGACGATTTCTAAAAACCCCGCGCTGCCGAAAATCATAAAAATCTCGCTTTTTCCGGCTTCCGCGTAAAATGTTTGCAATTTTTCAATTCTTTTTTCGCCGATGTTCAAAACGAATTTTTCCGGTAAATCTTCTTTTTTGAGATTCGTAATCAAATTCCCGAAATGATCGGCGTGGATTATTTCGGCTTCGATCTGTGTTTCGTTAGTTTTTCGCGGTTTTGTTTCTGCAAATTTAATGAAATCCGTTATTTCTTTGCCGAATTCTGCGGGTTTCGCGCCGACAGACAGGTGCGCGGCAACAGGGGCGAAAATGTCGCGACCGTGAAATGTTCGGCTGACCGGATTATAAAAATAATTTTCGTTCGTTATTTCAAAAACGCGAAAATCGTCCGATCCGTTAAAAACAAAACTAAGCAAGCCGTTGTCGGGCGCTATGAAAAAATAGTTTTCGGTTTCAACTAAAATGGCGCGTCGGCTTGAACCGACTCCGGGATCAACCACCGCGACAAAAACCGTTTTTACGGGAAAATCACGAAAACAGGCGCGAAGCGTAAAAGCGGCGGCGCGAATCTCTTGCGGCGCGATTTCGTGAGTAATATCAATAATTTGCGCGTTTTTTTCGATTGACAAAATCACGCCCTTCATCGCGCCGACGAAATAATCTTTTGTTCCAAAATCGGTTAAAAGTGCGATTAGCATTTTTCAAAAAAAATCCACGAAACCGCCCGAAGCCCCAAGGAGAAGAAAAGGCTTCGCTCGATTTCGTGGAACAAATTACCGGAACGCGGGGCGGCTCGCCGGCAATGTGCGCGATAGCGGCGGAAAAGCGTTTGAGCATAAATCAAGTTGAATGCAATCAAACGCTTTTTCGCGCTCACGCGCTCAGGCAAGCGAGATGCCCGGCGCTCCGGTCGTTTAACGAATCTGCGTTTCGTAAGACGATTTGATGCGAATTTGCTGATTCGGACGAAGATTTATATGTTCTCCGCGATCAACCACCACCGCACCGACTCCGAACGCCGCACCGACCGCAGCGCCGACTCCCGCACCGACCGGTCCGCCGGCAACTGCGCCGATTATCAACCCCGTTCCGGTTGCCGCGCCGATCTTGATTGCGTCATCTTTATACGGGCGTTTGCCTTCGACCGTGCCTTCAACGTCAACACGCTTGACGTTATCATTTTTGCTCGGTAAAACGTCTGTAACGATCGCATTAAAATTGCTCCAGCGTTCTTCCGCCAAAACAATGCGGTCGAATGATAAAAGAATTTCCGCGCGGCGTTTGATTCTGCCCGGTCTGCGCATTTTATCAACGTGACCTTCGATAATTGCGCCGCTGATCTCGCTCGGCGAAACGATGCGGGCTTTAAATTTATCACCTTCGCGGCTATTTTCTGTCGTGATTTCATCGAGCAATTCGATAACCAATTCAGTATCAGCCGGAATTACGACAATATCCGTGCTGTTGATTGCCGGATATTGATATTTAATTTTGGAATTAACATCCGAATTTTTCGTTGTCGTGATTGCGCCGTTAGTTTTGACCGCAACCGTATCGGCAACCGCATCGTCGGAAACTTTGGCTTCGTAAGTTACCTCGCCTGTGTTATTTAAATCCGTATTCGGCGGAGTCTGCGTTTCCGTTTCCGTTTCAACGGGTTCGATTATTGCTTGTGTTTCAGTTTTTACCGGTTCGGTTACGGTTTTTACTCCGCGTTTGGCAAGACCGGCTGGCAGAGCCGCATCAAAACCTTTTTTGTCGTAGCCGGCGTTGTAGCCGATTTCAAAACCCTGCTGATAACCGTCGCGGTAATCTTCCAAAGTGCCGTAATCCTTCATAAAAGCACGGTCGGCTCTGGCATATTCGTCGTGTCTTTCGTAGCTTTTTGCGGCGTTATTGATAATATCGCGGTAGCCGTTCATATAGCCGTCGGAATATCCGGTTCGATAACCGCGCTGGAGCGCGATATTTGAACTCTGGGCGTTTGTGTCTTGAACCGCTAAAGTTAGGAAAGCAACAAAAACGAGGGAAAAAATTAGATTGGTAGCTAAAAAACTTCTGAATAGCTTCATTTGTCCTCCTTATCAAAAACCAAGAAATGTAATGACCGCTATAACTTATACAATATAAGTTAAGAAATTACAAGAACATTTTTTGATTATTTTCGATGGTTCTTTGCAACTTTTTGAAAGCAAAGAGTTTTCTGTTATTCTAATTGGCAAAAAATCTGATTCAAACTGCTGAAAACAGGTTGTTATTTATTTATTTTGAATGCGAATCAGGAGTAAAACAGGCTGTTAGCCTGTTTTGGCGCGTTTGTTTCTAAAAAGGCGCGTTAGCTAGCTTAGACAAACAGGCTAACAGCCTGTTTTACATTTGATTGATACTCTTTTTTAACCCTTTTTTTAAAGTATTTTCAATTCCTGATTCGCATTTTGATTAAAAAATTGTCAAAAGACTGATGAGAAAGACCGGAGCGCCGGGCGGCTCTCTAGCGTGAGCTTGGTGAGCGCGAAAAGACGGCATTACTTTTTGTTAAAAACTCTTGCGGAATAGATATGAAGCACGGATAAAAAACGTACGACTGTTGCGCTCGAAACGCTGTTCGAATTGTCCGGTCAGCGGGCTGAAACCGTTGTAATTGAAATTATCGTTGTAGCCGACATAAAAGGCTGTTCCCGGATTCGGATTCCAGCCGAACAGAAATTGTCCGCTCGCATTTGAATTGAGAGTTTCGTAATCCAAACGCAGCCGCGTATATAAAAACCGCGTAAATTGATAGGTCGAGCGCAGCGTAAAGATATTCGTATCGAACGCATCGCGGTCGGTATCGTAGCGTTTCAAACGGCTTTTTTGATAATTGATCGAAACGCGAAGCGGATCAACCGGTTTATATTCAAACCCGATTTCGGCATCGAACTGCTGTCCTTTGCCAGGATCGAGCGGCGGCGCATCTTCATTTATATCCGGATTTTGGATAAAGCGTTCAAGAAAAGATAAATACGCCGGACTGACACGGTCAAACCGATTATTTGCGCCGAAATCATAATCGAGCGCGTTAAAAATCGTGCCGACGAAAGCATAGCCGTAAAATTGTTTATTAAAGGTTTTATTGATATTAAAACTTACAAAAGGCTGATACGCCGAGCGCGTCGGCGCACCGAAAAACGCGCCTTGCCTTGTCGCGGTTCGTTTTGCGCCGAATTCATCTTCGTAAATTTTGTTGAATTCAACGCCCGTTTCGGTGGAAATAAATAAATTTCCCTGCATATTCAGATTTAAGTTCATTCCGGCTAAACCGCGCTGCGTACGTCCTTCCCAATCCACGCCGTAACGCCCGAATTGATTCCAGCTGGCGCGGATTATTTTGCCTGTCGGGTTTGATTTGGTGCTGAAACGATTGATAAAGAAAAATCCGTTGGTGTTTGTCTGACGCGTAAATCCGGCATCGGCGCGATAGTCGCTCGTTCGCCCGACGGCTTCGATAAACCAGCCGTGCGTGTCGGTCGTGTAATCGAGGCTCCAGTAATAGGCAAAACCGTTTCCGGTGCGGTATTGCGAACGCCCTAAATCGGCATCAAAGAAATTTTTTCGGGAATGCGTTCCCAAAACCTGAAAGGTCATCACGGTCGCTTTATCCATTTTGAAGTTTCCGTCAAAACCGCCGACAAAGTTGCGGTTTCGCGGAAAAATTCGTGCCGTTCCGAAAAATCCGACATTATGTTCATTGCCGATGTCGCGTTTTAAGCGCAAAACGCTGAAATA
>CAYUGW010000437.1:0-4166 GCA_964444245.1 uncultured Blastocatellaceae bacterium
AAAAATTCTTCCCTTTGCGCCTCTGCGTCTTTGCGCCTTTGCGTTAAATAAAAAAACTCTACTCGTTAGAACTCCGCATTTGTGCAGAGAGATTTCTGATACTGTGTTTGTCGAGCAGATGGCGGAATGAGCGCACGGACATATGTAGGAGTTCGGCGGCTTTGGTTTGGTTTCCGCCGGTTTGTTTGAGAGCTTCGACGACGTAGGTTTTTTCGAGGTTGTCGAGGTGCGAGATCAAATTTATGCCTTCGTCCGGCAGATCGAATTCGGCTTTAATGCGCGCCGGGTTGTAATTCGTAACGTGTTCGGGAAGTCGTTCGGGCTGGATTTCTTCGGTTCTTTCGAGCGCGACGGCGCGTTCGATGGTGTGTTCGAGTTCGCGTACGTTGCCGTGCCACGCGTAATTTTCCAGAAACTGCATCGCTTTATCGGAAATCGTCACGTCTCTGCCGGTTTGGTCGCAGAACTTTTTGATAAAATGCTCGACCAGCGACGGAATATCTTCCTTTCGTTCACGCAGTGGCGGCAGTGAAATCGGGATGACCGAAATGCGGTAAAAAAGGTCTTCGCGGAAAGTTCCTTCATCGCTCATCTTTTTCAGATCGCGATTTGTCGCGGCGATAACACGCGCATCAACCTGAAATTCATCGTGCGCACCGACGGGGCGAACCTTTCTTTCCTGCAGTACGCGCAAAAGTTTGACCTGCATCGCCGGCGACATTTCGCCGATTTCGTCGAGAAAAATCGTACCGTTATGCGCGGCTTCAAACAAACCTTTGCGGTTGGTGTTTGCGCCGGTAAACGAACCTTTGACGTAACCGAAAAGTTCGGATTCGAGCAGTGTTTCGGTAAATGCACCGCAATTTATCGAGATAAAAGGCTTTTCCGCGCGCGGCGAAAGATCGTGTATGGCGCGGGCGACGAGTTCCTTTCCCGTGCCGGATTCGCCCGTTACCAGAATCGTCGATTGAACTTCGGCGACCGTTTCGATCATTTGATAGACGGCTTGCATCTTATCGGAATGCCCGATGATATTGCTGATGCTGCCGCGCTCGCGTTGTGCGCGTTTGAAGGCGCGGTTTTCCGTGATTAAAACCTGGCGGTCGAGAGCTTTTTTGACGATGATTTTCAGTTCTTCAACATCAAAAGGTTTTTGAATAAAATCGTCCGCGCCGAGCTTGAACGCTTCGCGGGCGGTTTCGACCGTCGCAAACGCGGTCATCAAAACAACGCCGATGTCGGGATATTGTTCACGCGCCGCCCGCAACAGTTCGATGCCGTTCATATCGGGCATTTTGACATCGGTAATTATTACATCGGCGGGTTCTTCGTGAAGCAGTTCCATCGCTTCACGCCCGTTCATCGCCGTTCGTATTATGTGGTTTTCGCCGTCAAACACAAGACTCAAAAGCTGTCTGTAACTCTGTTCGTCATCAACAATAAGTAAATTTGCCATCGGGGTTTTAAAGTAAAAAAGGCGCGAAGTTTTTTTATTTAACGCAAAGACGCGAAGGCGCGAAGGCGCAAAGGGAAGAAATTTAAATAACTAATTTTGAAGCGACATAATTTAAATCCGAAAATGTTATTGGATTTAACAGCCAAAAAAAACTTTGCGCCTTTGCGCCTTTGTGTTAAAAAAGAGCGTTAAAATTTCCGCTCCTTTACATTCTCACAAAAAACAACTTGATAATTCAAGCAGAATTTTCAGTTTTGTCATTATTTACCTTCAAAAAATCTTCGAGCCGCGTATTTGCCGGAGCGTTTTCGGCTTCCTCGGACATTTGGACAAAAGCGTGATTTTTTGCCTCCTTCGGCAGTTCGAGCGTGATGGTCGTGCCTTTATTTTCAATGCTTCTAACATTTATCGTGCCGTTGTGGTCGCGGATAATTTGATAAACGATGGAAAGTCCGAGACCTGTTCCGCCGGTCGTCGAATTTGAAAACGGCTCAAAAAGCTGCTCGACCTGTTCGGGCGACATTCCGACTCCGGTGTCTTCAAAAAGAATTCTGATTCGTTCATTGGCAAGTTCCGCCACGATTACTTTGAGCTTTCCGCCGTCGGGCATTGCCAGAATCGCATTGCGGGCAAGATTCCAGAAAATTTGTTTGAGCTGTGTCGGATCGGCGGAAATGATTACGGGATTTTCCGGCAAAACCGTTTCCAAAACGTGATTTTCCTTTACGTCCGGACTGTGTTCGAGCAAAGTAAACGTATCATTAACCGATTCAAGAACGTCAATTTCGGAAAAATTGCTGACACGCGGACGCGCATACGTCAGGAAATTCGTGATGATTTTATTTAAACGGTCGGATTCGCGCAAGATGATTTCCATCAGTTTTGACTGCGCCGAATCGGGCGGGGTTTTCGATTCCAAAACCTGAATTGCGCCGCGCATCGCGCCCAGTGGGTTGCGGATCTCGTGTGCCAAACCCGCCGCGACGCGCCCGACCGCCGCCAGACGGTCTTTCCGGCGAATACTTTCTTCCATCGAACGAATAGCGGTTAAATCTTGAAACGTAATAATCAAACCGGTTTTTTCGCCCGATTCGGAAAAAAGCGGCGAGATGCCGTAGCCGATTCGCACGATAAAATTTTCCGGCGTGATAAAATCGGTTTCAAACCGCTGGTGTTGTTCGTCCTTTTCCAAATCTTTGAGCGAATGCGTGATCGAAAGCCGAATATTGCCGAAAATCGAGAAAATCGATTTCCCGATCATTTCCTTTGATTTCAAGCCGGTAATTTCTTCCGCCGCCAGATTGAATGTATAAATATTTCCGTCCAGATCGGTCGTGATCAAACCCGAACGGATCGATTCGACTATTCTTTCGTGTAGAGCGCGCAGATTTGCCAGCGTTTTGGCGGTTTCCTTTAATTGTTCGCTTGATTCGTTTCTTTGAGAAAGCCGCGATGCAAGCAAACCGACGATCAAAAAGGCGACGGCGTGAAAGCCGACAATCTGTATGATTTTTGAAGGTTCGGGCATCGTCCCGAATGAATCAATTATGCCGGAAGCGGCAAAAACCGATAAAACCGTAAAAAGCAAAACACAGGCAAGCGCAATAAGTAGAGTTTCTCTTGACCTTAAAAAAATGCTCGCCACGCTGATTAAAACGATATAAAGCGTTAAATAAGGCGAAGTCAGATCGCCGGTTCGCCAAACGAGCCACGTAATTAAAAAAGCATCGAAAACGAATTGAACACGGATTTGCCAGTTGAAATTTTTGTTCAGACGAAGCAGAAAAAAATAAATTATCGTCAGTCCGACCGAAATCAGAAAAACGATAAATAAACCGCGCGGAAAATCTTCAATCGAAAGCGTGAGTTTCTGGCTGTTCCAAAGCCAGCTTGCCACGAGCAGAACAAAAATCACGAGCAATCTGCCGATAATCAGAGTTTGAATTTTCCGCATCGGTTTGGAATCGGCTGAAAAAGTTTTATCGTCTTTATTTTTCATGGAAAGATTCTAACGCAAAGGCGCGAAGACGCAGAGGCGCAAAGGGAAGAAATTTTTATAACTGTTTTTGGATGCAACATAAATTGAAACTAAAACCTGTGATCGAATTTAACACCAAAAAAAAACTTTGCGCCTTTGCGTCTTCGCGCCTTTGCGTTAAATAAAAAGCCTTTGCGTTAAAAATATTTTTCAATCTTTTCGGCAATTTCGAATAAATCCTTCCCGATCAAATCCGCCTTTTCCGAAACCTTTTCAACTTCGTTTTTCCCGTAACCCGTTAAAACCAAAGCGGTTTTTGTTCCGGCATTAATTCCGGCTTCGACATCGACCGCTTTATCGCCGATCATCCAGCTTTTGTTCAAATCAATTTGAAAATCCCGGGCAGCTTCGAGAATCATTCCGGTTTTCGGTTTGCGGCAGACGCATTTATCTTCGGAAATATGCGGGCAAAAATAGATCGCGTCCAATTTTGCACCTTTTTCGCCGAGTTCGCGGGTTAATTTTGTGTGAATTTCCAAAAGAATTTTCTCATCAAAAAATCCGCGCCCGATGCCCGATTGATTTGTGATTAAAATTATCAGAAAACCTTTATTTTGAAAAGAGTTAATCGCTTTTGCCGAAAACGGAAAAACGCGCAAATCCTCGGCGCGAGAAAGATAATTCGATTCTTCGCAGACAGTTCCGTCGCGGTCGAGAAAAATTGCTTTTCGG
>CAYUGW010000438.1:0-4142 GCA_964444245.1 uncultured Blastocatellaceae bacterium
TGACGGAAATTTTTGAGTTCCGTGAGCGGCAGATCGTAACCCGTTAAATGAAGAAGAGAATAAATCAGCATCGAACCGTGTCCGGCACTCAAGAGAAAACGATCGCGGTTAAACCATTTCGGGTTTTTCGGATTATGGCGCATAAAACGCGTCCAAAGAATATAAGCCGCCGGAGCCATGCCCAATGGCAAGCCCGGATGCCCGGAATTCGCCTTCTGCACGGCATCGAGCGATAAAGTTCTGATCGTATTGATACAAAGCTGGTCTAAATCGGTTTTGGTTTTCGTTGCGGTTGTCATAAGTTTTTTAAGTTTTTGTTGGTTTATTTTTATCGAAATAATGTAGTAAGTTTATCAAAATCTTCAGCTCTAATTACTAAACAATCTTCACAAGAATCGTAAACGCTCGTTACATCTTTTGGAACCGGCTGAAAATAAACTCTTTTCTCGTCCGATTGAGAAATCATAGTAGATTCAAAGTGTTCATTTCCGTAATTTTATTATATGCCCGGGAATACTTCAAAGAGTAGAATAATCTTTGCCGCAAGTTGCGGTGAAAATTCTCCGACACGGCTTCTTAACTGTTTCCAAAACTGCCGTTTCCGATAAAATTATGCTATTTTTGAGGCAGGATAGAAACTAACTTTTAGTTTTTTTTCAAACAAGGAAAATAATCCGAATATCAAGACTTTTAAATCTGCGAAAGAAATATTTGGAAAGGTTTTTAAAGAAATGAACGAACATCTCGAAACAATCGATTCACGCGACGGAACTGTTTTTAATGATGAGGAAAAACAGTTCGAACTGTCTCTGCGCCCGACGCGGCTCGGGGAATATATCGGGCAGAAGAAAATCAAGGACAATCTGCGCGTTTTTATGAAAGCCGCGCTCAAACGGCGCGAGGCTCTCGATCATATTTTATTATTCGGACCTCCGGGAACGGGCAAAACCACTCTGGCAATCGTGACAGCCAATGAAATGGGCGCGGAACTGAAATCAACCGCTGCGCCGATTATTGAAAAAGCGGGCGATCTGGCGGCGATTTTGACGAATTTGGACGAAGGCGACGTGCTTTTTATAGACGAAATTCACCGGCTGAATCCGGCGATCGAGGAAGTTCTCTATCCGGCGATGGAAGATTATCAGCTCGATCTGATGATCGGGCAAGGCACGGCGGCGCGTTCGATCAAGCTCGATCTGCCGAAATTTACATTGGTCGGCGCAACGACGCGTCCGGGTTTGATTACCGCTCCCTTGCGCGGACGGTTCGGCATCGTTTTTCATCTGGATTTTTACAATGTCGAAGATCTGCAGACGATCATCAAGCGTTCGGCGGATATTTTGAAGGTCGAGATCGAAGACAAAGGCGCGCACGAAATCGCCAAGCGTTCGCGCGGAACTCCGCGAATTGCCAATCGCCTTCTGCGCCGCGTGCGCGATTATGCCGAAGTCGATTATGACGGGCGAATTACCGAAGAAGTCGCGGCGGACGCGCTCAACCGGATGGAAGTCGATATTTTCGGTCTCGATGAAATTGACCGTAAGCTGCTTTTGACGATTATCGAAAAATTCGAGGGCGGTCCGGTCGGTCTGGGAACGATCTCGGCTTCGATTCACGAAGAAAAGGATTCTATCGAAGAAATCATCGAGCCTTATTTGATTCAGATCGGTTTCCTGAACCGCACGCCGCGCGGTCGGCTCGCAACGCGGCTCGCTTATCAGCATTTCGGTCTCGAAATGATTTTCAAGTCTCAAACTCCGACGTTATTTGATTAACAACGCGGGCGATAATTTTTTAATCTCAATAATTCGACTGAGCGACAAAACGCTCCGAAAAAAAATTTGTTAGACTATCAAAACGAGCTTTCCCCTAATAAATTAAATCATCGAGAAAATTATGTTGAAAAAATATCAAATTATCGCTTCGTTAATCTTTATTTTTATATTTACCGTTTCGTTTAATGTAAATGGACAAACTAATAAGTTCGAGGGTTACAATATTATTCTGGCTGCGCCGGACAACCATAAGAGCGCGGTGTGTGCGGTAAGGTATGCACCGTCCACCTCGAATATTATTGTTTCCGATCTCGATCCTTCGACACCTTTGAATATCAAACCGTGCGAAGGATCGGGAACGAGCCTGACGCAAAGCGGTTCGACGGCGACGATGAAAGCCAATGTCGGAACTAATAAATGGTGTTTTCGCGGCGAGGATAAAAAATACCGCATTTCATTCCCCGGCGATCAATATACCGACCGACAGATAATTTACGATTGGGTTCCGACACCGCAAAGCACGGGAGTTTATAACATCAAAGATTTCGGTGCGGTCGGCGACGGGCAAACCGACGACACGATGGCGATTAAAACCGCCATCGCTTTTATGGCGACCCGCAACGGCGGGATTCTGCAATTTTCCGAAGGCGATTATGTGGTCGGAAAGACTGCGAATTTCAGCCCTTTTACGCTGCCTTCGGGAATCACGATTCAAGGTGTCAGCGGTCTTCATTCCGGGGCGACAACTAATAATGCGATTAGACACAGCCCGACCCGGATTACTCTGCATGGAACAAACCGCTCGATATTCCGCATCGGCGAATGCAGTGAAAAAATTCATATCAAAGACATCGAGCTTAATGCCGTCAGCAATGAAAATACATACGGCGTAGAAGCCGTCGGAGCGTTTATTTCAGCGCAGGATTTTTGGTTTGAAAATATGGTTTTCAGTAATTTTTTTCGCGGTATTTATGTCCGGGGCTTGGAAGTAACCAATTTAAACTGGCAAATGGAATACGCAAAAGTCGAAAAATGCCGTTTTATCTACAATCGTGATGCGGGAATTTATACAAATGCGCGAAATACCGGATGGAAAGTGGTCGGAAGTCTTTTTGTCAACCCGAAAAAACAACCCGGACAAAATGCCAATTCGATGCATTTTGAAAGGGCTAGCGGCATTATGATTCACGATACCGCGGGCGGAGGATTTCCGAATGCTCTGGGCGGAACTTTTCTTAATATTCTCGACAGCGGAGTCGTCACCATCGTATCTTCGCAAACCGAAGCAATGACCAATTCGATTGTTTATAACGAAGTTGAAAATCCATATGCGGGAGATTACTCCTATCCGATTACGATTATAAACTCGGTATTCGGCAATCCGATTATATTCAAGGCGCGTCGGACATTTGTTTCAACCGGAAATTTATACGGAGCAAAAACTTTTAGAGCGGATTCAAGACTTCGCGTTTATTCCACCGGCGACCGATTCTGTTACGATGGCGCAACACTAGGGTGTGAGGGGCAGGGATCACCGAATAATTTTGATAACGCAACCGTTGTTTTTATGACCGGACAGCCCGGCGAACAAGGAGTCCCCGACCGTCCGACGTTTTTCGGAACGGATGTTCAATTCGGCGCACCGGTTCAGATGCCGTCGTTTCTTCAAAATGCACTTCCGACCGGAAAGCCGAACGGTTCGATGGTTTATTGTTCGAATTGCCGGCGCGGTACACCGACCTGTCAAGCCGGCGGAAGCGGCGCACCGGCGATGGTCGTGGGCGGTCAATGGAGTTGTTTATAACGCCGGTTTTTCAGACTAAAACTCGGAATTAATAAAAGGAAGGCTTTCGGGCTTTCCTTTTTCATTTTTAAAGGTCTGTCAAAATGAAATAACAAATCGGTCAAATTGACGGAAATTTGTCAATCAATCAACTCATTAAAAACAATAACTCGTTATATTTCTGCATTTAGCTTCTGGCACGACCCTTGCTAAATCATTTGTGGCTATTTTTGTATTTGAAAAATTAAGCCTCGAACTTTTCCTAACGTGTTAGGAGCTAAAAAAATATGAAGCTACAAAAACGAAATTTTTCAATGTTGACAAAAACGATCTGCCTGTTTTTGTTATACACATTTGTCTTTACGAATGTCTTTACCATTCAAATCTTTGCTCAATCAACCAGCCCGAAATCAGTTGTTTCCGAAAATTTCGGAAAGTTTACAACTGATTTGACCGCTTTTGCCGCAAACGGCAAAATTCGTCCGGCGGCTAATCTTGAAAACGAAGTCAATCGTCTGATCCAAATACTGGCGGGCAAAAACCTTCGTCAGCCGGTTGTTTTGGACGAAAAAGGCGATAATCAG
>CAYUGW010000439.1:0-4119 GCA_964444245.1 uncultured Blastocatellaceae bacterium
TAATACAAATTACTTTTGTCTTCAGTAAATTTTGTGAACAAATGGGGTTAACTATTTATCTTGCGATAATTTATTTGTTCAAACTTTTTATTGAAACTGTATTAACAGGCTATGCTTAATAACAATTAGAGATTAAAGCTATTATGAAAATTTAATCAAATATCGAAAAAAAAAACAATGATTAAAATCGTTTTTTATTTGTAACACCAAATAAATCATCCGATTCCGGCTAGCTTGAATCGCGCATCGGCTTTGGTAATTTCAATCAGGCGCGATGTTTCACGGGTTAAACGTTTTGAAGTCAAGTAAAATTCCGCTTCTTTCCGGGCTTTTTCCAAAATCTCCAAATCGCGTATGATATTACCGATTTTAAAGGTTTGAACGCCCGATTGCCTTGTTCCCAAAATCTCGCCTTGTCCGCGAATTTCCAAATCTTTTTCCGCAATGCGAAAGCCGTCGCTCGTTTCTTCCATAATTCCGAGCCGTTCTTTGGCAACGGCGGTTTTTTTGTCGCCGGTTAAAAGCACGCAAAATGATTGTTCCGCGCCGCGCCCGACTCTGCCGCGCAACTGATGAAGCTGTGATAAACCGAACCGCTCGGCGTGTTCGATAATCATTAAACTGGCGTTCGGCACATCAACTCCTACTTCTATTACGGTTGTCGAAACCAAAATGTTTAAATTCCCTTTAACAAATGCCGCCATTATTTCTTCTTTTTCCGTGCCTTTCATCTTGCCGTGCAGAAGTCCGACCTTAAAATTCGGGAAAACCTTATCGCGCAGTTCTTCAAACATCTTGGTCGCGGCTTTTAAGTCCATTTTCTCCGATTCTTCGATCAGTGGATAAACGATATAAACCTGTCTGCCCAAGTTTATTTCGCGTTCGATTCCCTTATAAACCCCATTTCGCTGATCTTCGCCGAGGACAACCGTTTTAACGGGCGTTCTGCCGGGCGGAAGTTCGTCAATCACCGAAACGTCCAGATCGCCATAGACAGTCATTGCCAGAGAGCGCGGAATCGGTGTTGCGGTCATAACCAGAATATCTGGATTAAGCCCGCGTTCACGAAGCTGTGCGCGCTGCAAAACGCCGAAACGATGCTGTTCATCAACGACAGCCAAGCCCAATTTTTCAAATTCGACGGCATCTTGAATTACGGCGTGTGTTCCTATGACGGCTTGAATCTCACCTTTTGCGATATCGCCCTGAACTTTTCTTTTTTGCGCCGCCCGCAAACTTCCCGTTAAAAGATCAACGCGATACGGTGAATTTTCAAAAATCTTTTTCGCATTTCGCAGATGCTGTTCCGCCAGAATTTCGGTCGGAGCCATCAGCGCGGTTTGATATCCGTTTTCCATCGCCGTAAACATTGCCAGAAAAGCGACGATCGTTTTTCCGCTGCCGACATCGCCCTGCACCAGACGGTTCATCGGCGCGTCGGAAGCCATATCGTCAAAAATTCTTTTTATTACTCTTTCCTGTGCGCCGGTCAGAGTAAACGGAAGGAGTTTTTTGATTCGTTCGTGAATTTTGTCGGAAATTTCGATCAGAGTTCCTTTCGGCTCTTTTTTGCGTTCACCGCGTTTAAGCTGAAGCGCGAATGAAACCCAGAAAAATTCTTCAAAAATAAGGCGCAGATGCGCGTCGCTGCGGGCTTTAGCGTAATCGAGCAGACTTACTTTTTCGGGCGGAAAATGAATTTCCTCGATTGCCTTCGCGCGGGAAATCAATTTTTGCCGTTTCCACAAATCTTCGGGCAAAGTTTCCGAAATCGAATTTTTTTCAAGATTTTGCAAAACATTAAAAACGATCTCGCGCAGACGTTTGGTTTGAAACTCGCCGAGCTTGCGATAAACCGGAACGCGCCGCGCCGTATGAATCATCGCAAATTCGGGATTGTCTTCTTCTTCAAAATCTTCTTCAACTTTGATCTTTGATTTTTGATCTTTGATCTTTGATTCATTCTTTGCGTCGTCTTCAAGAAGATTTTTCAAAAGTCCGAAACTTTCCGTGTCTTCAAAACTCGGTAAAATTTCGAGTTCGTCATCGGGTTTGGTGATTTTCAGCCCGTAGGTATTTCGGCGCGAATCCCATTCCCATTTGCCGTAAGCGATAAAGCGCGTTCCGCGTTCAAATTTTTTCTGCCAGTAATTGACAATATGATGCGCTTGTTTTCCCGAAACAAACCACCAGATGACGACCGGTTTTCGCGTTCGTTCAACGTCCGAACCCGTAACTTCAAAAATATAAAGCGGCGGCGCACCTTTGGCGCGGTTTTTGCCGACACGAAAACCGCCGGAAACTCTCGTATAAATTTCAACCGATGCTTCCAGACCTTCATAAATTTCGTCAATCTGAATCAGATTCGAGCGGTCTTCGTAGCGCATCGGAAAATAATTCAAAAGGTCTTCGACATTTGCTTCTGTCAAATCGCTCTTATTGGCAAAAATTGCGGTTGCCATCGCCAATTTACGCGACATAGCATTCGATAACTTGGCAATATCGAATTTGTGAAGATCGAGCAAAGGGGTTTGCAGTTTGAGTTTCATTTATCGAATTTTATCACAGGATTTTACAGATTTAATAAATTGGCGAATGTAAATTTTTGTAAATTTATTTTGTGCAAGTAAAGTTAAAAACAGACTGTTTGAAGTCATTTTCAAATCAGACGCTTTTTTTCGTTTCCAATTTCAACGGATTACAATCGGTTTCATTATCGTAGAAGCTATCTTAAAAAAAACAAAACAGTTAAATTTTCGAAAAATCACGGCAAAACCTTGTAGCTTAAAACCTGCATACTTTCGTGAAGAAACAGGGCAAATTCGCCGCGTGTAAAAATCTGTTCGCCGACCTGAGATTTTTCAAAATGCACCGGAACGGCTTCTATGCCGAAAATATTTGTCCAATAATCAATTACTTCATTTTTCGTGATCGGATTATTGCCTTGAAATCTCGAATCATTATTGACTAAAGCGATATTGTACGTCTGCAAAAGAACGCCGACCGAAAGATAAAACGGCTGTTTTTTCCCGAGGTCTTTAATTGAATTAACTCTAGTCAGATTCTGCGGATTAAAGGCGCGAACCAAGCCGATTTGGTGGGGGATTTTTTTCGATTCTGCCGCGCGTTTGAACAATAGATCGAGCGTCATTCGTACAAATTGGGCAAAATCGCCGCGTGTCAAAGGCGCGTTTTCATAAAATTTTTTGTCCGCATAGCCGAAACTTATTTGATAGTTTTCGGTCAGATTCGAGATTGATTCAAAATACGGCGAATCGGTTTTGACATCCGTTAATTCGGTAACTTTTGCCGGAAAAAAATAATTGTCATCGGAAATTTGCGGGATAAAATTATAAGTCATCAAGGCGGAAACGGCGATTGGATTGCCGTCGCAGAGTGTCGGGCTGAATCTCACTCTTTTTGCCGATTTTTCGGCAATTTCAAGAAAAAAACGGCTGCCTTCGATCTTTAAGATTTCGCTCGAAATTCCTAATTCTCCGATTTTTACAAGGACATTGACGGTTCCTCCGATTCGTCCGGTCAGGGCTTCGTTCGGATAAGCGGGTTGATGAAATAACACGACTTTTCCCAATTCTAATTGTTTGCAATTTACCGCTAAATTTTCACTCAAAATCTGCCGAAAAACCTCGACTTTATCTTTTTTCTGAGCCGAAACGCCGAGAGGTAAAATTATAAAAAGTGTAAGCAGAATTCTTACCATCTTAAAAAAACTCCAAATTAAAATGTTTTGAACGAATTTTACAGTAAAAGTTTTTATTCTCAAAAATTGTTTTTATAAATGTTTATAAAAATTGATTTTTAAGAGCGCGTCAAATAAAAATAATGATAGAAAAAAGAAGTTTGTTTGTTCGGAAATTTTCGTTTTCGGCTATAATTTGAAAACGAAAAAAAAATGACACAAGAAAATATAAAAACCGGAAGCCTTGCCGGATTTACCGATTCATTCAAATTTGATCGGAGACTTTTTCACGCCGATATTCGCGTGAATCTGGCGCATTGCGAAGCGCTTTTTCACGCCGGAATTCTGACGCGGCTCGAATCCGAGCGGATAAAAAACGGTTTGCAGACAATCGTCAAACGCGCCGGATTCGACCGTAA
>CAYUGW010000440.1:0-4098 GCA_964444245.1 uncultured Blastocatellaceae bacterium
CGGAAAATGTTCGCGGGCGGTTTTGACGCGTTCCTGCACGAGATAATCGCCGTTTGCCAGAGCCGTTTTTATCGCCTCGTTCCATTCTTCGACCGTCGAAGCCCAGCCGATGTAAATGCCGTGTCCGCCGTAATCGTCGTTCGGTTTAAGGACGAGTTTGCTCTGGCTCATTCGCGTCCATTCGACGAGATCAATTTCCTGATCGTAATAAAAAGTTTTTTCCTCGCGGAATCTGCGCGTCCAGGGAATATGTTTTTTTATCGCAACAAGTTCCGTTCCGTCAAAAAGTTCGGCGTATTTTTCATTCGTCAAAACGGCGAAAATCGCTTTTTTATGAACCAATTTTGCGCGAAAACTGTTTGCCATACAAATCGCGCCCGCTTTATATGCATTAAATAAATCGGGATATTCACCGATGATCGGCAGATATTCATTAACTAATAAACGCCTGTAAACAATGTCAATCGCCACGCCTTTGCACCAGAGTTTTTCATTGTCGAATTCCAGTTCGTCGGGCGAGCAGATGAGCGCGGTGTAGCCTTCCGCTTCAAAATAATCGCGGAAAAGCTCGAATTCCTTCTGCGTCGGCAAATCTTTGAGATCGACAATCGCGATGACCGGATTTTTTTCCGGTTTATGTCCGAGATATTCTTCGTAGCAATTAAGCAGAACTTCGAGCAGCTTGGCGCGACCTTCCATTCCGCGAACTTCGTATTTTTCCCGGAATTTTTTCATTACGGGAAGTTCCATAAAAATATCGCGCGCCGAATCCGCATACGCGATTCCCGCCGGAGATTCGCCGTTCAGCTCAACATAAGAATAAGAATCCGCCGTTAGAAAAGAATCGAGCCGCGCCGTCGGCGAAACTTGTTGATATTTCGGATCAATGGCGACCAGTTCGCGTTCGATTTCGGTTAAACCGAGTTCATCGAATAATTCCTCGTTACCGATTGCCGCATCTTTGACCTTTTGCAAAGCGTTCCAGATAATCTCGCAATTTCTTGTAACCATTTCCCAATCGCTTTCGGTGACAAAATGCGGGCGCAAATACGGAGCTAACCGCCGACCGCCGAAAATCAGGCGCGCGCCTTCCAAACCTTCGTCCAACGCCAGGCGCGAACTTTCGGCTAAATCAAAGTCTTCCAACAAGTTATTGTAATAATCAACGGCTTCTTTTAACATAATTTTTATTTTTTGCCCGCGAAAGGGCGCGAAATGCGCTAAAAAGTTTATTAACTCCCGTTACGTTATTTTTGAAATTTTAGCCCGCGTAGCGGGTGAAAGCGTGTAGCCCGTAGTGTCAGCTACGGGAACGAATAAAAAATATAGTCAAAGCCCGTGTAAACGGGCGACAGAAGAATCTGCCGCTATCTACGATAGCTTGATGTTAAATTTTGCAAATACCCACAGCTTACGCTGTGGGCTACACGCTGTCGCTATCTCCGATAGCTAAAGACCTTAAAGGCAAGTTGTCAATTAATTTTCGCATCTTTTCGCGTTTATTCGCGGGCAAATATTCTTTATTTACTCATTTTCAAAATGGCATCGAATTCCGCTTTTTTCAAAGGCATCACCGACAGACGCGATTGTTTAATGAGCGCAATGTCCTGCAATTTTTTATCGTTTTTTATTTGCTCTAAAGTTACGGGTTTTTCAAATTTTTCGCTCGCTTTTATTTCAACCGCCAGCCATTTTTCGTCCGTCGGATCGGCAAAATTTTCCCGGACGACTTCCGCCGCACCGACGACCGATTTTTCCGAAACCGAATGATAAAATAACACTTTATCGCCCTTTTTCATCTCGCGCAGATTATTCCGCGCCTGATAGTTCCGCACGCCGTCCCAGATCGTTTTGCTATCTTTTATAAGATCGTCAAACGAATATTTTTCCGGTTCCTGTTTCACGAGCCAATATTTCATTTCAAATTCCAAATTCCAGATTCCAGATTCCAGATTTTTACTTTTTACTTTTTACTTTACTTCTTCTTCTTCGCCGCCGAAGCTTTTTTGTTCAGCCATTTTGCCCAGCGTTCGAGATATGGGCGGAAGGGTTTGAAAAACTTGGCGCGTTTTGATTTTTCCGCTTGTTTTTCGCCCCATTCGCGCAGATTCTTTTGCGTGTATTGCCTGATTTGCGGTTCGAGATTTTGTTTTTTGACCGAATGCCGCAGCGTTAAATAATAATGCTGACCGACGAGCGAAAAAATGATGCCCGCCAAATTGCTCTTAAAAGCGGATTTTGCCATCCAGCGTTTGCCGAAACCTTCGGTCGGCTGCAACAATGCGCCGAGCGAAACTTCGAGCCACGCGTTTTGATTGCCGACTCTCGGATGATAGAGTCCCGGCAGATCGCCCGAAATCGGCGCGACACCTTTGACCTGCGGCGGTTTGATAAAATCCACGAGCCGCACCTTTTCCAAGCCGCGAAGATGCTCGATCGGCAAAAATGCGATGACTTTTTGAATCGTTTCTTCCGCATTTTTCGGCAGAGCAATCTCCGATTGATTTTCTATTCTGATCTCGGTCGTCTTATTTGTTCTGATACCTGCTGTTTTTATTGCCATTTTCTGATATTTGTAAAACCTTTTATAAAAATTGATGATAATTGATAAGTAAATGCTAGGTTAGACGCGCTTTTCAGTCAAGGCAACTTGCTGTTTGCAGATTTACCACGCCAATTGTCGTTAAAATGCAACAGATGGATAATGGCTAATTGATAATTGATAATTGATAAACGGTTTATTTATTAGACTTACAAACATTTCATAAACTTGGCACGAGTTTTGTAAAAGAATTTTGTTTGAGCTTATAAAAATAATGTCTAAACAAAAAACAATTTCCCGATCAATCGAAACAAGCGGAACGGGACTGCACACGGGCGTTGAGGTCAATCTGAAACTCAAGCCCGCGCCGCCGAATACGGGTTATATTTTTGTCCGCACCGATCTCGATAATTTTGAAATTCCGGCGTCGGTCGAATATATTTCGCATTGCTCTTACGCGACCACTCTTTTGCGGCGCGGCGTTGTTTTATCAACCTGTGAACATCTTCTGTCGGCACTGCGTGGTGTCGGCGTTGATAATTGTTTTATCGAACTCGACAACATCGAAATCCCGATTATGGACGGATCGAGCGAAAATTTTGTCGAACTGATCGAAAAAGCCGGAATTCGCGAACAGGATTCGCCGCTTCATTTTTTGAAAATTCTCGAAAAGGTCGAGTTCGAGCAAGGCGACCGGAAGATGTCGGTCGAACCGTCTGACAAATTCGAGATCGAATGCGTGATAGATTTTCCGCATCCTTTTATCGAAAAACAGACGTTTCATTTTGAACTCGAAAACGGCTCGTTCGGACGCGAAATCGCTTCGGCGCGGACATTCGGGTTTACGACCGAAATCGAGATGCTCAGAAAGGCAAATCTCGCGCTCGGCGGCTCACTCGATAACGCCATTGTTTTAACGCCCGAAGGAATGCTCAATGAAAATCCCTTGCGTTTCAAAGACGAATTCGTCCGCCACAAAATTCTCGACATCATCGGCGATTTCGCGCTTTTGGGAATGCCGATCTTGGGAAAAATAACCGCGGAAAAAAGCGGACATTCCGTTCACGCAAGTTTGATGAGCAAACTTCTAAAGACCGAATCAGCCTGGGAAATTGTTTAATTAACCGTGAAACACGCAAAAATACGCGAAAAAATAACTTTAAATTGGTTTAATTTTTTGCGTATTTCGCCTGTTTCGCGGTTAAATTATTGTTTTGCTATAATCGAATCTATGGCAAAAGCGGCAAGCTCGGTCAGGGCGGAAAAATTTGAAACTGAGATTCAGAGAGTTTCGCTGAATGATTCGATAAAAACAGAAAATGATACGCTCGCCGTCGAAGAACCTCTCGAAATTCGTTTGGGATTTTCGGAAAACGGCAAAAAAACGCACAAAGCCGTTTCGATCACGATGCGAACGCCCGGAAACGACGCGGAGCTTGCTGCCGGATTTCTTTTTACCGAAGGGATTTTAATTTCGAAAGATCAAATCGAATCAATAAAACACTGCGGAAAATTCCCGAATAATCAAAATACGATCCGGCTCGATCTGGCGGAAA
>CAYUGW010000441.1:0-1351 GCA_964444245.1 uncultured Blastocatellaceae bacterium
TCTACCAACTGAGCTACTCCCGCAATTTGATTTTGGATTTTCGATTGCCGATTTTAGATTTGCTCCGGAATCAAATGCCCGCTCTTCAATCCAAAATCCAAAATCCGCAATCGAAAATCGACCTGGTGCATGGGGTAGGATTTGAACCTACGTAGGGAATTAACCCGACGGGTTTACAGCCCGTTGCCTTTGACCGCTCGACCACCCATGCGTATATAATTTGTCAAATATTCTCTTAAATCAGACTCATTTCGGAGTCCGTAGCAAATTTCACATATTATCCAAGTTTTCGGGAAGTTTCAAGTAGCGAAAGCGATTTTTACTCATTTTCTTTATTTTTCTTCAAGCTGAATGCGGAATGAGCGCGCGGGTGAAATTTTTCGTAGGTTTTTTTAAGGTGAGTGTCGGTGATATGCGTATAAATCTGCGTCGTGGAAATGTCTGCGTGTCCGAGCAGTTGCTGAACGGAGCGAATATCTGCGCTGTTTTGAATTAAATGCGTCGCAAAGCTGTGACGTAAAGTATGCGGCGAAACGTCTTCGAGTCCGATTTTTTCGGCATATTCCTTAATAAATAAAAAGATCGTCTGGCGATTGATCGGCTTTCCGTTATTATTTACAAACAGATTATTTATCTTGATATTTTCTCTTTTGCGGCGCAAAGCCAGATAACTTTTCACCCATTCGACCGCGCTTTTTCCGACCGGAATTTTCCGCGTTTTGCTGCCCTTTCCCTTGCAGGTCAGCATTCCCGAATCAATATTGACATCCGGGATTTTCAAATCAACCGCTTCGGACACGCGCAGACCGCAGGCATACATCAATTCCAGAATCGCCCGATCTCTGAGACCGATCTCCGTCGAAATATCGGGAATTTTCAGAAGTTCTTCAACTTCCGTCTGATTCAAAAACTTCGGCAGATAAGTTCCCTTGCTCGGCGCGATCAAATCTTCCGCCGGATTTTTTTTGATAAAACCGTCAAACTGCAAAAATTTATAAAATCCGCGCAAACTGCTGATAAGTCTGCGTTTGGAGTTTTCTGACAAATTTGCTCCCGATAAATCAATGAGCCATTCGCGCAAATCCTTTTTGTCCAGCTTTATGACATCCAGATTATTCTTTTCCGCCCAAGTTTTAAGTTTCGACAAATCCCGCTCATAGCTTTCGACGGAATTCCGTGCCAAGCCTTTTTCGACCTGCAAATACAGAAGATATTCTCTGATCAAATCGCGTTTTTTCTGATAGTCGTCCGGCATTTTGATTTTTAAATTTTAATCTTGGGCAAAGGAGTTTATAGAAATAGAAAAAGGCAAAAGTTTTTTTCCAACTAATGCCTTATCTTAAAAGAGTTA
>CAYUGW010000441.1:1451-4097 GCA_964444245.1 uncultured Blastocatellaceae bacterium
CGAAAATCATTTGTTTTTTCAGATTCAAAACCTTGATGAATGAGTTTATTTTTAACGATGCATTGATCTTCAAAATTCATCGCCGGCAAACCTTCGATCAAAGCCGGAATCGCATCATCGCTCAGACGCGAATTATAATACGCATCAAATTCCCGACCTTCCTGCATCAGGCGCAAATTTGTCCGAACGATAAAATCGTCCGGGTTTAAAACGTGCAGAGTTCCGAGCGTAAAAAGCGCGAGCCACAACGCACCCCAGGCGAATTGACGGCGCATTCCGCGCAAAACCGTCAAAGCGAACCAGACGAAAACGAGCGCAAGCAAAACCATAAACGCCATCGGATAAAATCGGATTGTCGTCAAACCGTAACCGAGATTTCCGGTCAAAAGCAGTAATCTCTGCGTGGCGGAAATCATAATGACAAAAAGAAGCGCGATCTGAATTCCGGCTAAAACGCGGTAAATTTTCTCGTTAATCGGTTTATCTTTTCTGAGAAGCCAGTGCGAAACGAGCAAAATCGGCAAAACGAGCGCGGAAACCGCAACGAGTTCGCCGAAACCGCGCCGTGCATATTCCGCCAGTTTGAAATCCGGAGTGGTCTGCACGAGTTCGAAACCGCCGAAAAGATACGGCAATTGAACGATCACAAATGCCAGAAATAAAAGGTTTATCAAACCGAGAGCAATCGAAGTTTCAATCGCGCCGAGCGTAAAAACGCGCGGCAAAACCGAATTATCAAAATTCTGCCAACTCCAATTTTTCTTTTCTTCCGTTTTCGGTTTTTCTTCCGCTTTCGGCGCATCTTCTTCTTTAATATCAGTAACGCTCAGATTTTGCGGTTTTTCAACTTCTTTAACCTCTAAAAAAATCTTACCTGCCTCTTCCGAAAAAGTGCCGACAACTGCGCCGCGCAAATATCCGGCGACGATCCACGACAAGAAACCGAAAAGCAGAATATGACTGACAATCGTGTCAGAATCAATTTTAAACGTGCGCTCGACGATTCCCTGAAAAACCGCGTCCGCCGCGACAAAAAGCGCGCCGAAAATTAAAATAAGCGGCGTTGCGATAAGAAGACCGCGCAAGACCGAAATCAGATGTTTCGACCAACCCGTCTGCGGAATCGTTTTCCATTCGACATCATTAAAAACCAACAAAAACGGCGCAAACTTTACGTTGATTACCGACCAGACAAATCCGACCGCGTAATGAAAAACTCCGGCAACCTGCGTTTTTATTTTCAAAGCAGGCAGCGTGAGAATTGCCAGAATTGAAACAATCGCCAAACCGTCAAAAAATTGCAGTTCCGCCGAATCGCGCCAGACGAACATCGCCGCAAAGAAAACCAGCGCAGAATTTAGAGCAATTGTCTGCGCATTCCAAAATTCGCGTCTTCGCCGCAAAACAAGCATCACAAACGCCGCCGTTAATCCGACGACAAACAGTAAAACATTTAATCCCCAGGGCGTTGCCCGAAGCAAAACATCGCCCAAAAGTCCGAGCAAAACCGCCGCCTGCAAGATTTCCAAACCTGTTTTTGTTTTCTCGTTCATAATTGAATAATTCCTTGGTATTTTTGTAAATTTGTGGCTAGCTTTTTTGCAAAATCACCTTCGCTTCGTCTTTCATTTGAAACTTCACATCGGGAAAAGAACCGCGTCCGAAAAATACGTGCCTTGCAAATTTTTGTCCGATTTTTGAACGCAGAAATCTGAAGCCGAATTCTAAAAGCGTCTGATTTGTAAAAACTGCGATTAAGCGGCGCATCCAGAGTCTGGAAATGAATCTCGTGCGGAAAAGTTTGCCCGAATAGTTAAGTAGGATTTTTGGATCGTTTTTTTGCAGGCTTTCGACGATTACATCCGTCGCAAACGCCGAAAGCCGCAAACACGGGTCGAGTCCGCCAGCCGTTAGAGGCGAAACTGCACCCGCTGCATCGCCAATTATGAGACCGTGTGTGCTGGCGATTGATTTCAAAATACCGCCGACCGGAATTCTGCCGCCGCGCGTTTCTTTAATGCGCGCGCCGCTCAAAGTAAAGACGTTGCCGATCGTTTTGTTCTTGAACATTTTTAACGCCTCACGCGGATTAAAAACAGAGGGATAACCACCTACGCCAATGTGGATTTCCTCACTATCATCGGCAATCCAGGCTAAATATCCCGGTGAAAGACGCGCGTCCAAAAAGCAATGAAGCACAGCTTCGCCCGTATTTGTCGGCTTTTCATAGACTTCTTCGTAACCGACAATCCATTCCCTGTTTTCATCCAAACCCAAATCACGCGCCACACGCGAAACTGTGCCGTCCGCACCGACTAAAACTTTTGTCTTAACTTCAAAAATCTCCCCGTTTTTCTCCAGTTTTACGATTGTTTCACCGGGAGCGCAAGCATCCCTGCTTGTCGTTTCTGAATTCAAAAAACTCGATTCACTTTCAACATATTTTTCGCGCTTATCCGCTTCACGCGCAGGCAGGGATGCCTGCGCTCCCGACGAAACATACCGCGTTCCACTGGCAAACTGAACGCCTGAGTTTTCACAATCCTGCAAAAATGATTTATAAAGTAAACCCATTTTCCCGACGCGAAATTCGTCCTTTTCGCTTTCGAGATTTACCTGCTTTAATTTCGGCGAATAGAGTTTTAC
>CAYUGW010000442.1:0-4092 GCA_964444245.1 uncultured Blastocatellaceae bacterium
CCGTCAACGACCAGATTTTTCCGGTGATCGCGGCATAAAATCATCAAAGGATCGGTCAGTTTCGGCGGATTGTAACAGCGGACTTGGGCGCCGCCGTTTCGCAATTTTCGCCAGAATTTCCGCGAAGTTTTGCCGAAACCGCCCAGCCAATCGTAGATGATTTTTACTTCAACGCCTTCCGAAGCTTTTTTTATCAAGGCTTCGGCAAAGATTTGCCCTTGCGCGTCGTCGTGGATGATATAGCTTTCAAAATAGATTCTGCTGCGGGCGTTTTCTATCGCTTCGAGCCACGCCGGATAATTTTCCGCGCCATCCTTTAAGAGTTTTACATCGTTTCCGCCGATAAGGCGCGAACCCGTCACGCGGTCGAAACATTCTTCGATAAACTCGTACGTGATTATATCCGAACCGAGCGAAACTTTTTGTAATGTGTCGTTTTTCATCGGAAACTATTTTCTTAAATTATACGAAGAAAGATAATTTGCACAATAAAATTATTCAAAGCGGAAAAAAAATGTGTAAAATGATTGGAAACTATGAAAATACTTATAACAGGCGCGAGCGGTTTAGTCGGCGGAAAATTGATTCCGGTTTTGCAGGCGAAAGGACACGAAATCTTTAAACTTTCGAGGTCAAAAGCCAAAAATCCAAACGAAATTCAATGGGACGCGTTCGAGGGTTTTGCGGATGAAGAATTTTTAAAGCTCGAAAATCTCGATGCGGTCGTGCATCTTGCGGGCGACAATGTCGCGGGCGGGAATTGGTCGGATGAAAAGAAAAAAAGCATCAAAGACAGCCGCGTCAAAGGAACACGCACGCTGGTTGATGCTTTGAAAAGAACGGAAAATCCGCCGAAAATCTTCGTTTCGGCTTCGGCAACCGGTTTTTACGGGAATCGCGGTAATGAAATTTTGACCGAAGAAAGTACGAAAGGCGAAGGATTTTTGCCCGATGTTTGCTCTGAATGGGAAAATGAAGCGAGCAAGGCAGAAGATTTCGGCGCAAGAGTCGTGCTTTTGCGAATCGGCATAGTTTTGTCAAAAGACGGCGGTGCGCTCGAAAAAATGCTCACGCCGTTTAAGTTCGGTGTCGGCGGAACGGTCGGCAGCGGCGAGCAATTTATGAGCTGGATTGCGATTGATGATTTAATCAGCATTATTGTTTTTGCCCTCGAAAACGAAAATCTGAACGGCGCGGTCAACACGGTCGCGCCGAATCCAGTAACTAACGAAACTTTTACAAACACATTCGGAAAAGTCCTCAATCGCCCGACGTTTATTCCCGTTCCGGCATTCGGAATTAAATTACTGTTCGGGGAAATGGGCGAAACTCTGCTTTTAGAAGGCTGCCGCGTCGTGCCGGAAAAATTACAGAGTGCCGGATTCGAGTTTGAATTTCCCGATCTGGAAAATGCTCTTAAACACGTTTTGAAATAAAATTTTAAACACATAGAAACATAGAACACATAAGCAGTAAGGCAAAAGGCAAAAGTGGAAATCTTTTTCAACTAACTGAAATAAACGAGTTAATCGCCTAATTTATTAAAATTAATAAACCGGATTACTTTTGCTTACCGGCTTATTAATTTTTTTCTATGTTGCTATGTTTCTATGTGTTTAAAAATCTTTCTATCAATGAAAATCTGGCTTTCAAAAAACTCCGAAGTTTCCGTGCGCGAACAAATTATCGCGCAGATCACGCTCGGCATCACAAGCGGCGATCTGCCGGACGGCGAAAAACTTCCAAGCACGCAGGAAATTGCGCGCAGGTTTCAGATTCATTCAAACACGGTTTCAAATGCTTATCAAAAACTTGCCGAAGACGGCTGGATCGAATTCAAAAAGGGAAGCGGTTTTTACGTTTGCGAAGTTTCGACAAGAAATTCGGAAGGCGGAAATGCACTCGATTCTTTAATCGCCGATTTTCTTAAAACCGCGCAATTAAAAGGTTTTTCCAGAGAAGAGATTCAAAATCGGTTGGGAAAATGGTTTTCGAATCAAAGCGCAAAGCAAATCGTTTTAATCGAATCCGACGAAGATTTTCGGGAAATTCTGATCGAAGAAATCCGCAAGGCGACAAAATTCGAAGTCGGCGGCATCAGTTTTGAAGATTTTCGGGAAAACTTTGAAAATCTAAACGCGATCTTTGTGGCGATGAATGATGAAGAAAGCAAGATTCAGGAAATTTTAACCGCCGATAAAACCTGCTTTTATCTGAAATCGCGCTCCGTTTCTGCTTCGATGACGGGCGAAACGCGCCCCGCCAGGGAAGATTTAATCGCCATAGTTTCCGGTTGGGACAGGTTTCTGATTTGGGCAAAAACCATTTTAGTTGCCGCCAATATCGAAAGCGAATCTTTGATTCTGCGCTCGACAAAAACGGAAAAATGGGAAAACGGTTTGAAAAATTCGGCGATGATTATCTGCGATTCGCTGACTGCCCGGAAAATTCCGCATAAAGAAAAAATCCGCCCGTTTTATCTGATTTCCGATGAATCCTTAAAGGAACTCCAAAATTTGACCAAAGCTTAAAACGTCCGTTTTTAGCACGAACGGAATGTTCCAAATGCTTACATATTTTAATAAGTATTGTTCTAAAACCATTAATTTACAAGGATTTAACTTTTAGGCACATAACTTGCACAAACAATTCTTATAGTATTGATAGGAGGTAGTTAAAAATGTTTGGGACAGTTAGATTTAATATTTTTGAAGAAAATCTGCAAGGCATAGTTTACGGCAGTTCAATTAAACAAATTGCTAAGAAAAAAAATATAAATACGCGAACCGACAAGTCGGCATTCGACAAACCGATTCCGAAACCCGTGCCGGATTTCTGGCGACCGGATATTATTTCGAAATTTATCAATTATAAGCCTTTGAAGGTGAAATAATATTTCCCCCTTAAACATTAAAACCCTATTAATTGAAGAAATATAAGAATTTATAAAAGGAGAAAAATTATGCAAGACGTTCAAAATATACCCAATCCGGACACATCGCCGAGTAATGATGAGGAAGATTTCGGCAGTCATTCGGATGTGAATCCCGAAACACAGGAAGGCGACATCGAAAATCCCGGAAATGAAGGCGATGCCGGCGGGCGGCTTCCAAATTCGGATACAAGTGATTTTCCTTCACAGGAAGACCCCGATGCCGGAAATGATGAAGCTGATTTATTGTAAATGGCTTTGAAATATGAAGTTATTTGAATACTTTGTAGAAAAAGTTGATTGGTAGTAACTCAAGTTTGAAGTGTTTAATAACTTGAATGTTTGGAGTTTCGTATTTAAGCGAAACTCCAAACTTGTTTTAAACGACTTCGATTGTTTAATTCCGGTTCTAGAGGCTATCTCAAAACTACTAACCCGTCAGTTTAGTGAGCCGCTCTCAAGACCGCGTTTCCCCGTTATTTATAAGGGAAACGCGGTCAAAGACCGCTTGCTTAACAAAATTTTTTTTTAAGATAGTTTTTAATAAAAACGAACCAATCTTTAAAAAATTATTCGCCGGATTTGACATTATTTTTATTTGTAACTACAATCGTTACAAATGGCATCAAATTCACAATTTGCAATTTCGATTCACGTTCTGGCAATGCTCGCAAAAAACGAGGATGAAATGGTCAAATCCGAATATCTGGCGAAGAGTGTCAATACGAATGCGGTTGTCATCCGGCGTTTATTGTGTCATTTGCAGCAGGCAAATCTAGTCGTTTCGCAAAAAGGGGCAAGCGGCGGAACGCGTCTGGCAAAAAGCGCGGACGAAATCCGTTTAAACGAAATTTATCAAGCCGTTTTGCCGGGCGAATCTTTTGCTCTGCATCGCCAAAAACCGGATCAGAAATGTCCGGTCGGCAAAAATATCGAAGCGGTTTTATGTCATTTGCAGAAAGATATTGATCGGGCAATCGAAGAAAAACTTGTCAAATATTCTCTGGCAGACGTTTTGAAATCGGTTGAAACCGGAGAAATTATCTCGATCTGTAAAGAATAAAATAATTTTTTATTCTGCTTTGTAGCAATGATTGTTACAAAAGTATTAAAAAAATAAATTATATTTGGAGAAATTAGAAACGAATGAATGAAACATT
>CAYUGW010000443.1:0-4070 GCA_964444245.1 uncultured Blastocatellaceae bacterium
TGCGCCGCACGATTGATTGGTGGAAACACAGCCGATTCGCTCAATAAAAAAGACTTGAAAGACTGGAGCGCAAGCGTCCCCGCTTGCGCTCCAGTCTTTCCTTTCCTAATCCGGCGGATAAATGTGGATATTACAAAAGTCCTTCGGTTGTTCGCTTTCTTTGAAGGTTTTCAGATTTTTTTTCTGACAGTACTCGCCTGCCTTCATTCCGGTAAAACTGCATACCGAAACCGATACATTTTTTTCTGAATTTTCGCTGCTTCCGGTATTTGGCGGCGATTCTTTTCGCGCATCTTCCCAGGTCGTGAAAGGTGTCGGTGAAACTTGCGGTTTGGTCAAATCAAGATTTTCATCCGAATTCAAATCTTCCGCAGGTATCAAACTCCTGTTCGGAAGCGTTCCGCCGATAAACAGTTCGATGCGGCGAAATTCCGGTGGCACGTCCGTGACATAAATTTCCTTCGGTTCGTTTTCCGGTTCTAAATCAAAATCAAACTCCGAACTCGTATTTGAAATAGAAGGTGTCGGCGTTGGAGTCGGTGACGGTTCGGTTTGCTCGAATCCGCCGATTTCCTTGATTAAACTCCCGTTGCGAATATCGATTTCCGCTTTTCGAACCGAATCGGGCATCGTCCAATCGCCGTTCCACTCGGGATTTTGCGCCAGAGCTTCCTTCATAAAATCCGCCCAAATCGGCATTGCCGAGTCCGATCCCTTCATTCCCAAATCCGAGCCGTCATCAAATCCGACATAAACGACGCAGACGATTTCGGGCGTATATCCGGCAAACCAGCCGTCGCGCGAAGTTCCGGTTTTTCCGGCAATTCCGATCTTTCCGGCAACATTCTTAAATCCCCAGGCTCTGAGTTCCGCCGCTGTTCCGCGATTTATCACATCCTTCATCATATCATTCATAATGTAGGAAACATCGGGCTGAATTACTCTTTTCTTTTCTGCGGTCGGTGCGACGACGGTCGTTCCTTCGCCGTTTGTGACGCGGTTTATGGCAAGCGGCGAACTTCTCTCACCGAGATTTGCAAATGTCGTGTAAGCCGAAGCCATCTGCAAAGGCGTGGCTTCGCTCGTGCCGAGTGCCATCGAAGGATACGCTTTATCGACTTTCGGAAGTCCGGTTTTCGCGGCAAAATTCATCACTTTGCCGATATTTAACTCGAGCGCAAGATCAACCGTTATCACGTTTTTACTTTTAACAAGTGCATCCCGCAAAGTAACTTCCTTGTCGCTGAACGTATCACCGTAATTATTCGGTGAATATGAATCCTTCCCGTATGTAAAAACCTTCTTTTCGTCTTTATAAACGGTCGCGGCGGTCAAAACCCGCGCACTCGAATCATAAGGCGTGTTGATCGCAGCGGCAAAAACAAACGGTTTGAAAACCGAACCCGGCTGACGTTGTGCGCTCGTTGCGCGGTTAAACTGAGTTTCAAGAAAATCGCGTCCGCCGACCATGGCGACGATTTCGCCGGTTTTCGGTCGAATGGCGACAAGAGCGCCCTGCAAACTTCCCTTCGGCTTTTTCGGAAAATATTTCTCTAATCTTTCGAGCCGTTTATTGACGATTTCATACGCCTTTTTCTGCAAATCGGGATCAATCGTCGTATAAACCCGCAGATGCTGCAGAGCTTCGGGATCGCTGATGATTTTCGGAATTTCCTCGACCGCAAATTGCGAAAAATACGGCATTCCCTTTAAATCCTTGCCGCTTGTGATCTTGCGAACGACGAGCGGTGTGTCCTTCGCGTCGCGTCCTTCTTTGTCAGAAATCGCTCCGGTTTCCATCATCGAATCCAGAATCTGATTGCGTCTTTCGGTAACTTTTTCCAGTCTTTTATACGGATTATAACGATTCGGACTGCGGATAATTCCGGCAATAAAAGCCGCTTCCGGTAAGGTCAGCGCGGAGACATCTTTATCGAAATAAGCTTTTGAAGCCTCGCCGACTCCGTAAATCGAAACGCCGGTTTGCTGTCCGAGATAAATCTGATTGGCGTAAAGCGTAAAAATTTCTTCCTTTGTCAAACGCGTTTCCAGAATGATTGACATATACGCTTCTTTCACTTTGCGTTCGAGTGTCGGATCATTAGTTAAAAACAGATTTTTGACTAATTGCTGCGTGATCGAAGAACCACCTTGATTTTCTAAAACGGTATTATCGGCTTCGCCGTCGTAACGCCGCCATAATGCGCGACCGATTCCGCGAAAATTCACGCCGTAATGCTCGAAAAAGGCGCGATCTTCTGTCACAGTGATCGCTTTAATCAGATGCGGCGGCAAATCCTTAAATGTTACGACCTTGCGTTTGCCGTCGCCTTCGCGGGCGACCGAGCTTAAAATCTGCGGTTCGAGTTTTGTTTGTTTGACGCTTTTATCTTCGTCCTTGTCCGTAATTGATTCGACCGATTTTCCATCTTTTTTGAATTTCACCGAAACCGCCGGAAAAATCTGTTTACCGTCAATAGTTGCCGTCAGTCCGGGCTGGATTTCAACCGAATTATTTTCAATCGAATAACGGCTGCGCGAATCGTCCGCCTGTTGATTTTTTTCGATATATCCGGCTGAAATCAGATAATCCTTTAATTCCTCGACCGAGATATTTTCGTCCGTTTTCAAGGTTTTCGGCGCGGAATAAATTCCCGAAGTATTTGTAAAAACCTCGCCGCGCAATAAAATGTCGATTCTATCGGAAAACTCGAACCAAAAATATGTCAGCGTTAAAATTACGGTTAAAAAGAAAAGCCCCACAAGTGAAAGCGTCCAGGGATTGAAAACGGCGTGAAGAATTCTTCTAAAACGGCTCGGCGGAGGCTGCTGAAATGATTTTACGCGCCGCACGCTCACTTTATTTTTGGCGGGAATGCTTTTTTTGAAATTATTCGGGATTTTCCGTTGGTTTGCCATTGTTTAAGATGCTTAACTTAATTAGAGAGGATTTTGAATTCGGCGGTTGCCTTATCAAGTTTATAAATTTTAGACTTATAATGTCTAGTTATTTCTTTGTTTTTCAAAAATTTTATGAAAATTCTGATCACAGGCGGAAGCGGTTTTTTGGGCAGTGCGCTTCATAAATTTATCGAAGCCGATAATTTCTCGCGCCGCGGCGGATTCGATTTATTGAATATGCAGGACGTACAGGTCGCGCAGGATTATGATGTCATAATTCATCTCGGCGCGATTCTCGATAAATCTCCCTCTGCATCGGAAGAGGTTTTTCTGACAAATATCGAAGGCACGGTTAATCTTTTGCGCGTGTTGAAGGAAAATTCGGTTTTTATTTTTGCCTCGACAAAAGACGTTTACGGCAGGTTTGCCGATAAATACGCGGAAGTTCCCGAACAGTGCGAAACGCTCTACAGCGGACAATCCGCGCTCGAATGGTCGAAATTGATCGCCGAAAAATATGTTGATTTTTACGCCCATAAAAATAATTTCCGTTCGTGTATCTTTCGTCTTTCCACAGTTTACGCTCCCGTTTCAGACGGAAACGCGCCGAATTTCGTCGCGCATTATGCCGATTCGATCAACAAAGGCGAACCGATCAGGCTTCCGGCAAATGGCACACCGAAACGCGATATTCTGCACGTCAAGGATTTTGCCGAAGCTTGCAGAGCCTTTACCGATTCGGTCATCCGGCACGGACTTTATAATCTCGGCGGCGGCAGAGAAAACGCTCTGACTTTGCGCGAACTGGTTGAAAAAATGGAAGAAGTTTCAAATTGCCAAGCCGTAATTGATGAAGAAAACCCTTTGCCTGCGCCCGTTCCGCTAAATTATGTTTCTGATTTAACGCTTATCCGGCAGGAATTGGACTGGAAACCGGAAGTAAGCATCGAAGACGGTCTGAAAACTTTGTTTTAGCCGGGAGCGCAGGCTGCCAGCCTGCATGAGCGCGTCAGCGCGAAAATTCCCGTTAAAATCAAAGTTTTTTAAATTTCATCGTAATTCGTTTGCTATCGCAAACGTGCAGGCAAGATGCCTGCGCTCCCGGCTAAAACAAAGTTTTCAGACCGTCTTCAATATTTATTTCCGGTTTCCAGTCCAATTCCTGTCGG
>CAYUGW010000444.1:0-4049 GCA_964444245.1 uncultured Blastocatellaceae bacterium
ATAAGTACGGCGATAAAATTTGAAAAAGCCGGAGAAGAGGCAAAAAACGCTTCATTAAAAACAATGACAACTTCGGCGCGTGAAGCGTCTGAAGTTATGCAGGAAATCGGCGCAAATGCCTGCACGGACGTGACGGGTTTCGGTCTGCTCGGACACGCTTTTGAAATGGCAAAAGCAAGCAACGTGACCATAAGAATAGAATCTAACAAGGTAGAACTTTTACCGGACGTTTTAGAATTGATCGAACAAAAAATGTTGACCAGAGGCGATAAAAATAATCGTACTTATGTCGGTCAAAATATTGCATTTGAGGATTTTGTTTCAAAAGAAATGCAGAGCGCGTTATTTGATCCGCAGACGGCGGGCGGACTTCTGATCAGTTTGGAAGAAGAAAAAGCAGAGCTTTATTTAAGCAAATTTAAAGCGGCAAAAATAATCGGCAGGGTGGAAACTTTCAAAGAAAAACTACTAAAAATTGAATAAACCATTTATTGTTAATAATTTAAACAGATTAAGAAATTAGGTAAAAATCGAAAACAAAATGTATTTATTATTATTCGAATCAATCGGAACATCAGAATTGCTGCTTATAGGTATTGTGGCTCTGATTATCTTCGGTCCGCGGAAACTGCCGGAAATGATGAAAAAATTCGGATCGGTAATGGCGGAATTCAAGCGTTCGACCAATGAATTTAAAGAATCCTGGGAAAGAGAAGTTTCGTTTGAAAATTTGGAAAAACAACCTACGGAAGAAAAAAAGCTTTTGGATGATAAGGTCGAGAATTCGATCGGGAGGGAAAGCTATCCGCTCGAGAATGAAATAGTTGCGCCGGAAATTAAGGAAATAAAAAGTGATCGGTTCGACCAAGATTTAACAGAAAACAAAAGCCCGAAAGATTCGGAAACGGGAAAAGCCCTGGTTGCAAATGAAGTAAAAAATGATTTAAATGATAAGCGCGATTGGCTTTAAAGGGTGAAAAAAAAACCTCGAATCACTTCAAAGATGGATATCAAAGACGAAAAACAAAAAGAAGATGAAATAGGCGGACAAATGTCTTTTCTGCAGCATCTGGATGAGTTTCGCAAAAGACTTGTCAAAAGCGTAATTGTTATTGTGTTGGCGTTTATTTTTTGCTGGTTCGTTTCGGATGAAATTTACGATTTTCTGTCGGTCCCGATTCGGGAAGCCATTTCTGAAGCGGAACGAAAAGAAGTTCCGGTAAAAGGATTAACCGGAGATGAAAAAGTTTTTAATTTGAATAGTTTAAAGGAAGGCGAAACAGGGCGGTATGTATTTGATCGGGCAACGAAAATAGGAATAAGTGTTATTTCGCCGGGAACTTCGGTTCAGTCAAAAGTAGCCAGAGATTCCGAAGGCAACATCGGACTTTATACAGATGAACAAATCATTGTCAACAACTCGATAATTCCAAAAGGAATAAAGCTGCCGGCAGATTTCACGGAATCGGCGGGAAATGAAGCTACAGCCGAAGAAAGGTTGATCGTAACGACAGTCGGGGAATCTTTCACACTTTTGGTTACGGTGTCTTTGTATGCCGCAATTGCTGTTTCGATACCGTTTTTGTTATTACAGATTTGGGGATTTATTTCGCCCGCTTTGTATAAACACGAGCGTGCGTATGTCACGCCATTTATCGGGCTTTCGACAATTTCATTTGTTGTCGGGGCGGCATTTGCTTATTATATTTTGTTTCCGCCGGCAGTTCGATATCTGTTGGGACTCGGTGAAAATTTCCGAATCTTACTAAGGGCAAGCGATTATTTCGATTTTATAACATTGATTATGCTGGCAATGGGTATAATTTTTCAGATGCCGGCGATCACATATGTGCTGGCGAGAATCGGAATCGTATCAGCCGAATTACTGGTAAAAAGCTGGAGAATTGCGATAGTTGTAATTTTAATTGTGGCTGCAGTCGTATCGCCGACAGGCGATATTCCGAATTTAATGCTCTTTGCCACACCGATGATGGTTTTGTATTTGTTTTCTATTTTTATAGCTTGGTTTTTCGGTAAGAAAAGAATAAAACGGGAAGAAATTTAGTTTGAGAAAAAAATCGCCATTTTCTCTAAAATAAAATAGACAAATAATATACAATAAAGCAACCTATAAAAGGTTTGAAAGCATCTTGAACTAATAGAGATAACAATCTAAAATCAATAAAAAGTAGATCGGGAGAAAAAACAGTATTCTCCGAAAAACATAAGGAGTTTTTTATCATTATGTCCAGAAAGAAAATTATTCGTAGTATCGCACTGACCGGTTCAATTTTGGTGGCGGGTTTTACCACCGCCTTTGCACAGGTCGAGCCGAGTCAGGATATTCGGGACAATCCGCGAAACGTCAAATCAGAAGTAAAGGAAGTTTACAAAAAATGGGTTAATAATGATGTTGCCTACATCATAACCAGGGAAGAAAAAAGAGCCTTCAATGCTTTGAAAACAGATGAAGAGCGTGAAAACTTTATCGAGCAATTCTGGCGCAGACGAGATCCGAATCCGGATACGGAAGAGAACGAATACCGCGAAGAATATTATGAACGCATTGCATATGCAAATGAAAATTTTGCGTCGGGAATTCCGGGTTGGAAAACAGATCGCGGAAAAATTTATATAGCCTGGGGCAAGCCGGACGGAATCGAATCACATCCATCGGGCGGAAGTTATCAGCGTCCGAGTTATGAGGGCGGCGGTTCAACGACGACTTATCCGTTTGAGGTTTGGTTTTACAGACATCTTGAAGGTGTCGGTGATGGTATTGAAATCGAGTTTGTTGACCCGACAGGCACCGGAGAATATCGAATTGCCCGCAGTCCGAATGAAAAAGATGCATTGTTAATGGTTCCGGGCGCAGGTTTAACGACTGCCGAACAACTCGGTCTGGAATCGAGAGGCGATCGGATCACAGGCGTAAATAGTAATAATAATTATTACGGCAGGGAACAAGACCAACCGTTCCGCCGGCTTGAGATAATTAATAATCTGCAGCGACCGCCGGCAGTCAAATTCAGCGATTTACAAATAGCTTTGACAGAATCGCCGGTAATTGATTATAACCCGTTGGCATTTGATTTGCAGGTAGATTTTTTCCGTCAATCGGATGACAGCGTAATTACGACATTTACGATTCAGACGGAAAACAAGAATCTCGTTTTTGAGCCGGTTGGGGGGGTTCAAACGGCAAGAATGAACATTTTCGGACGAATTGAATCCGTCGCCGGAAAGCGTTCGGGAATTTTTGAAGATTCGGTAACAGCAAGCGCAACAACGCAGGAATTGTCTGATTCCCTCGATCGCAAATCAATTTATCAAAAAGCATATCCGCTTACGCCGGGAATGACCTATAAAGTTGATGTGATCGTCCGCGATGTGGTTTCAGGAAATAAAGGTGTTGTCCGTAAAGGCTTTACTGTTCCGAAATATAACAATAGTTCGCTCGATACATCAACTTTGATTTTGGCTTCGACACTTCGTACAACCAATGAAAGAGACATCGGAGCAAGTTTTGTCATCGGCGGTGCAAAGGTAATTCCTAATTTGACAAAGATTTATCAAAAAGGTCAGGAAGTCGGAATCTATATGCAGGTGTACAATGCAAAAACCGATCAGACGACATTAAGACCGGCGGTTGATGTTGAATACATTCTTTATAAAGACGGCAAAGAAATTTTGCGTCAAAATGAAGATTGGCAGGGTTTGAGCGATTCGGGGCAAAGATTAACTCTTGCAAGGCTTTTGCCGACCGCGCAGATGCCCGCAGGAAATTATAAAATTCAAATCAAAGTCCGTGATAACGTGGGAGAAAAGAAAGAACTTACTCAAGAATCGGAATTTACGATTAGGGACTAAATTCAAAACGATTTTGATTTTGAAACCGGCGTTTTTAGAAAAAACGTCGGTTTTATTTGTTTATGGAAACAGAAAGATTAATTTTAAGGCTTTATCAACCGGAAGATAAACCCCATTTGATCAAATTCAGTAGATCCAAATTTCACCAAAATCAGCTAAATTGCTTTGATTATTTGAAA
>CAYUGW010000445.1:0-4049 GCA_964444245.1 uncultured Blastocatellaceae bacterium
GAAGAAGAACCGCCCGTTCTGTCGCGTTTCGATTCGGTCAGAATTATGGAAAGCCACGAAGATTCGGCAGAAGAGCGTTCTAAAAATCAGTTATACAATAATTTACCTTCAACCTCGGCAACGCCGCCGCCTGATTTAACCGCGCCTAAACCGCCGGTTTCCGATCCCGTTCAGGAAGAATCAAGCCGGGAATCGCGTTCTTATACGACTCCGAATATCGGAGTTTCGGACACGGACGGTAATAAATCGAAACTCAAACCGCTCGATGAAGGAACGATCTTAAACTCGCGTTATGAAATTGTACGAAAAATCGGCGGCGGCGGAATGGGTGCGGTTTATCTGGCGAGCGATAAAAACCTGGGCGGCGTTCTGCGCGCCGTCAAGGAAATGGTTCAATCTTATATCGAGGAAACTCAACAGGAAAAAGCTATAAATGATTTCAAGCGCGAATCGATGCTTTTGACTTCGCTCGAACATCCGGCGATTCCGACGATTTTCGATTATTTTTACGATGAAAAAGAAGCCAGATTTTATCTGGTGATGAAATATATCAACGGCGGCGATCTGTCTATGCGGCTGCGCTCCGCACCGGAAGGTAAGATTGACGAAAAAAGCGTGGTCGAATGGGCGATGCAGGTTGCCGATGTTTTAGATTATTTGCATCAACGCCAGCCGCCGATTGTCTATCGCGACTTAAAGCCCGCAAACATAATGATTGACGGAAATACCGGACGAATTATGTTGATTGATTTCGGGATCGCACGTTGGATAAATAAGGAAGAAAAAGGTGTAACCGCTGTCGGAACAATGGGATATGCGCCGCCGGAACTGTTTAGCGGAAATGTCGAAGCGCGTTCCGATATTTACAGCCTCGGCTCGACTATGTTTCATCTTTTGACCGGAGCCGATCCGCAGAGTAATCCTTTATTGATTTTCGATTTTCAGAAAAATCCGCGTCCCCGCCAGATAAATCCGCAGCTTTCCGATCAAATGGAACGGATTTTGATGCGGGCAGTCGAATATAATGCCGAAAAACGCTTTGCTTCCGCCGCCGAATTGCGGCAGGCTCTCGAAGAACATCTGGAAAATTTGAAGGCAAATTCGGTAACTTTCGGTGTCAAGGAAACTCCTCAAGCCGTTACTTTATCGGATCAAAAAGTATTTTGCGGTTTTTGCGGACAAAGCATTGTCGCGTCCGATCTGTTCTGTGCTTTTTGCGGCGCGAAACAGCCGATTGCTCAAAAAGGCGTTCACGGCGAGAGTTATTCATCCGTTCCTCTGACGGCAAGATTGACGATTATCGGAACAAATGAACTCGAATCGCCGTCATATACAATTGAAAAGGATGAAAACCTGGTCGGCAGACGCGATCCGATGTCGAATATTTTCCCAGAAGTCGATTTGTCGAAATTCGATCCGCAGACAAAAATTTCGCGCCGCCACGCCCGGATCTGGCGCGACGGAAATAATTTTCTGGTCGAGGATTTAGGTTCATCGAACGGAACGGTCTTGATGCCCGTAATTAATGAAGCATTTAGACTTGTGCCGAATAAACCGCATATTTTGACCAACGGAGATAAATTGAAATTAGGCGATACGACCTTGCATTTTGTCATCGGTTAATTTGTCTTTTCACAAAAAAAAACGGAAATTTTTATGAGTGCAAGAGTTGAAAGAGTAGAACGCGCGAAAAGAGTTGTTCCAGCTCAAATAATAAAAACTGAAAAAGTTGTTGTCGATTTTGATGCAAACCGCTTAAAAGCCCCGTTTCTATTGAGATGCGGTGCGCTTTTGATTGATTACATTTTATTGATTTCGATTCCTGTGGTCAGCATTTTGCTGGCAAGATTTGCCGGCGAAGACGGCGCAAAACTCTTAAACCACGAAATAAACAACACCGGTTGGCTGATTACGATTCTTTTGGGATTAACTAATTTCGTGATTTTTCCGATGTTCACCGGACAAAGTATCGGAAAAATGCTGACGGGTTTGCGCGTTGTCAGACGAGACGGTACAAATCCGACTTTCGGCGCATTATTTTTGCGACACATCATCGGTTATCCATTAACAATTTTAACCGGCGGAATCGGGTTTTTAATCGCCGCCTTTAATCAAAAAGGACGTTCTCTGCACGACTTTATCTCCGGCACGGTCGTTGTTTACGGTCGCCGCCGGGTTGAAGAAAAACTTTTAAGTCAGGAAAATTTAAAGGTGAAAAAGTTTAAAAGTGAAAAAGTTTAAAAGTGAAAAAGTTTGGAGTCCCGCCTTTAGGCGGCTTCCGCGCCGCAGTTTGGCAGTTGCAAAATAAAAGCGCGAAATCTAAATACTTGACATATTTAGAAACTTTTTCACCTTTCACTTTTAAACTTTCAAAACTTTCCAAATAAATAAAAAAATGCCGCAGCTTATCATAAAAAATTCGGATCATCCGACGGAAAAAGTTCCATTATCCAGGCTTCGCACGACGATCGGACGTTCGGCGCGCAGCGACATCTGTATTCCCGACGCGTTTGCATCGCGTCTGCACGCCGAAGTCCGGCAGGAAGGCGATGCATATTGGCTGCAGGATTTGGGTTCGGCAAACGGCACACGCTACAACGGAAACAATGTAACAATGCCGATTCCGCTGATTTCGGGCGGCGAAATTCAAATCGGCGAAACAACTATTGTTTTTGAGGATGAAAGATTAAACAGCAATAAGCATGCGACTCTGATTGCCGATAATACCGAGGCTCTCGATCCTTCGATGACGATTGCCTTTTCGCATCGCAAAAATCCGACCGCCGAAATAATGGAGTCGCATTTTTCGACCAGAAACGAACTTTTGGGTTTAATCAGCAAAGTCGGTGTCGCACTGCTGTCTTCGAGCGGTCTTCAGGACACGCTCAATCAGGTGGCAAGTCTTGTGTTTGAAGCAGTTCCGGCGGAAAGATGCGTGATTATGCTGCGCGATGAAGCGGAAGAAGGCGGAATGCAGATCGCCGTGGCGCGTGAGCGGGATAATGAACATCAAATCCAGGAAGTCCGCATCAGCCGAACAGTGATGGACGAGGTGATGAAAAACGGCAAATCCGTTTTAACCTCCGATGCCCAACACGATCCGCGTTATGCCAGCCAAACAATGGCACTTTTAGGAATCCGTTCGGTTCTGGCAGTTCCTTTGAGTGTAAACGATACCGAAGTTTTCGGCATTGTTTACGCCGATTCTCCGACGACCGAGACGATGTTCGGCGAAGAACATCTTAATATTCTAACGACTCTGGCTTCGGTCGCGTCTATTCGCGTCGAAAATGCAAAACTTCTCGAAGAACGTTTCGAGCGCGAACGAATGGAACGCGAACTCGAACTGGCGACCGAGATTCAGCAGACATTTCAGCCATCTGCGCCGCCTCTGATGGACGGTTACGAATTTCAGGGAATTTCTTTTTCGTGTTATGAGATCGGCGGCGATTATTACGATTTTATCCCGCAAAAAGACGGAAAAATGCTGATTGCGCTCGGCGATGTTTCGGGCAAAGGCACAGCCGCCGCGCTTTTGATGTCGAGTCTGCACGCATCGATTCACGCGCAATCGGTGGCAAATTCTTCTCTGAAAAAATCGGTCGAAGCGATCAATTTATACTTAGCCGAAAATACGCCTTCAAACCGTTTTATCACGCTATTTATCGCTGAACTCGATCCACCGACCGGACTCGTCAGATATATCAACGCCGGACATAATCCGCCACTTATCGGGCGCGCCGACGGCAACGTCGTACACCTCGAATCCGGCGGTTTTCCGCTCGGCATAATTCCGACAGCCGAATTTGAAGTCGGGGAGATTCATTTAAATCAGGGCGAAACGCTTGTCATATATTCCGACGGCGTAACGGAGGCAAACAATTTAGCTGAAGACGAATTCGGAATGGAGCGTTTGATTGACGTAATCAGCAAAAATATCGAGGCTTCTGCTTCCGGAATGCGCGATAAAGTCGAATCCGCGCTTTCTACTTTCACGCAAACCGCGCCGGCGAATGATGATATTACTCTGGTGATTGTCAAAAAAATAT
>CAYUGW010000446.1:0-4031 GCA_964444245.1 uncultured Blastocatellaceae bacterium
TGACCGATATTCCCCAACACTCGGAAAAACCTTCGATGTCAGGCATCTGATCTTTGATGCCGCTGGCAAAGATCAATTTCCGAGCCTGAAATTCTTCATCCGTTTGTGTAGTAATTGCAAAACCGTTTTCCGTTTTTTGTCCGCTAACCGCAAGACCTGGCAGAAATTTCACGGTCTTTTGATTCAATGCCTGAGCCTTGCCTTTTTCGGCAATAACGCTAGGTTTTTCGCCGTCCTGCGTAATAAAATTATGCGAATGAGGTGTTTGGCGGTTGCACGGCAAACCGCTGTCAATGACCAGCACCTTTCGCAATGCCCGCCCTAATGCCATCGCGCCGGCAGCGACAAGTTTTTAATCAACCAGCCGAATCGAAAAACAAACGGTGCGAATCGTTAAATTTAAGGAAACTTAAAATCTAAAATTATAGGAAAATTTGGCGAACAACGAACGGCTCTGGCGAAATAAACCGCTTCTTCTTTGAAAATCGAGCGGGTCAACACCGTTGAAAAGAGCGTCGCCGTAGCCGAAATAAGCGGCGGTGTTCGGACGCGGCGTGTAGGCGTAGAGCAGGCTCAAACCGATTCTTCGCTGCAATGTGTCGTAATCGGCAATCGAACGCACGGAATTAAAGCGGTTAAACTGATAAACCGTGCGGTTGCGGTAAATGTCCTGCGCGAATAAACTTTCACCGTCCGTGCGGCTTTTCAGACTGCTTTTGAGCCACAGAAATTGCGAATTTAATTTCGCCAGCGGGCGCAGCGTAACGGAGAGTTCGCCGTTCAACATATTTCCGATTTCCGGTCGCGCCGGATTGAAATTTACGCCCGTTCCGGTTTCGATTTCGCCCGAAACCGCGAAGCGTTTGAAGGCGTTGACGGAAAAGCTGTTGACGTAGGCTTTGGTCGAATAACCGCGTCCTAAAAAAGAATCGCGGCGCGTCGAAAAATATGTATAGACGCTGATTCCGCGGGCGAAATTAAGTGAAATGCCGGGATCGAAAAATGTTTCGTCAAAATTTCCGTCCTGATCTCTGAACGCGAGCGCGACGACAAACGGACGCGCCGAAACCCACCAGGATTTTTCCTTCGGTCGAAATGTTCTGCCGACATAGCCGTAGCTTCGCAAATATCCGACGCGGCGGATAAATCCGGCTTGCGCCCTGAAATTTCGCGCCGCGCCGGATTGCGTCGTGCCGAAATCCCATTTGCGGTCTTCGTAGTTATAAGCAAAATAGCTCTGTGATCCTTCGCGTTTCGTTCCGTCCAAATCCGTCGTTTTTGCATAAGAAACCTGATAAGCGAATAATTGTCTGCCCGCGCCGAAACGAATGCGCCCGTCCAAAGTTGCAACCGTGTTTGAAGAACCGGCAAAACGTCTGTCCGTCAGAGAAAAACCGACGCTTGACTGCTCAAAAACGTCGCGGCTTAAACGCAAAATATTAAACTGCGCGTTTTTGCCGAAATTCTCATCCGTCGGCGAAAGGCGAAGTCCGGGCGCGTTGTCCGAAGCCGAAAGAAAACCGATCGTATTTTTGCCGATTTTGCCCGTCAATTTAACGCCCCAATCCGGGTCAACGATCTGGCGCGTGTCAATCACGCGCGGCGCGGCGGAATAAAATCCGCGAAAAACTTCCGCGCCTTCCTGAAAAAACGGGCGGCGTTCGGGAAAAAAGAGCGGAAAGCGTTGATTGACGGAAACCTGCGGCACGTCGTTTTCGATTTGCGAAAAATCCGGATTGATCGTTGCCGATAAAGTCAGGTTCGGCGTTAGAGTATAAGTCGCCGTTACGCCGACATCGAGTTTGTTGACCGTATTTAATCTCGCGCCCGCCGGAACGCTCGCGTCCGCTTCGCGCGTTCCGATATTTGAAACGGTCGCGTAAGGAATAACATCGAGCGTTCTGCCCGCAAAAATTCCGTCGAGTCCCTGCAAGCTGTTCATTTGAATGAGCAGGCTTTCCTTGTCCGGCGTAATCAAAGCCCACGATGTCCGCTCCTGTTTTCGGGCGATGTAGCGAAACAGATGAAGTCCCCAGGTTTTTTGTTCATTTATTTGAAACCGCAGAGTTTTAAAGGGAATGGCAATTTCCACCGTGAAACCTTCGCCCGTCAAAACGCCTTTCGATTCTAAAATTCCGTCCCACGACAAATCGCCCGAATCGCTTTCGGTAAAAATTCCGTCTTCCTGTATGCCCAAAGGATTAAAACGAAAAGCGTAAGCGCGGCGGCGGTCGTCAAAAGTATCGAGCCAGACGGAAACATAATCGTCGCTCCCGATTGCATCGCGCCTTGAAACCGGCGCACGAATCGCCGACGGATTCGAATCAAAGGCGCGATAGGCGATGTAAAGATATTCTTTATCGAACATCAAAAACGCTTCGGTGCGTTCCGTCGCCGCTGATAATTGCTGCGGCTCGAATTGATTCGTAAGTTCAACCCGCGCCGCGTTTGCCCACTCGCCGTCGGACAAAACGCCGTCAATTTTCGGCGCGTTTTCCGTAAGCGCGATTTTGAGCGAATCTTGAGCGTTTGACGAAATACAGAAAAGGAAAATAATCAACAAAGAGAAAATTCTTATCCTTAATTCCTCAAACCCGTGGCGTGTGTTGTGATAACTTTCCATTTGCCTTTTTCCCTGTAAAACACGCCCGTCCATTGAAACGAGCGTTTTTCCGCGCCGAACAAAAGCGTCGTTTTACCGACAGCCGATGCGAGATTTTTGTTAAAAACCGTGACGCGGATTTCGTCCGGTTCAACGTCTTCGATGGTCGGTTCGCCCGCGATAAAAAAATCAACGCGTTCGCGTTTGCCGTCCACCTTGCCCGAAGCGTGCGTGTGCGTGAAACCGTCGGCGAAAAATCGTTCCAGCGCGGCGCGGTCTTTCGCTTTGACGGCTCGGCTGATTTCAGCTCGAAAATTCACGATTTCCGTTTCGATTTTCGAGTTCCGATTTTGAGCCGAAATTGCTGAAACAATGATTAGAATTGCAAAAACGCTCGATAAAATTTTCATATCTTCAAAAAACTCCTCCGCTTCGTCCGAAAATTATTTCAGCGGCGAAAACCGCGTCAAACGCCAAAAGGCAAACGCGCCGAGTAGCATCGTCGGCACGAGTAACAATAAAAATCCGATGCCGCTGCGCCGCGCGATTTCCGCATTCGGTTCTTCGCGGAATTGAAAGCGCGGAATCGAATCGTAATCCGCCGCTTTCAAAGTTTCGCGGCGCATCAGTTTTGGCACGAGAAAGTTTTGCAGTGCGCCGACGTGTTCGCGGATTTGCAAAACATAAGATTTTTGTCTGGCGGTCGAAGTTCCGGCGATGTCGTTTAAGGTTTCCTGCATCACGACCGCCGGCGATAAAATGCGGTAATTCGCCACCAGATTTTGCTGTGCGGCGAGCTGGCGTTCAAACTGCTCGACTTCGGGCATCAGACGTTTCTGGCGTTCCTGACGGATGGCGAAAAATCTCTGCGAAGCCTGCGTCTGCGTCAAGCCGTCGGGCGGCGCGAGTTCCGGATGGTCGGCGTAATAGCTTTTTAAGAATTTCTCGCCATCCGAGCGCGTCTGATTGTCGGCTTCGCGCACTTTTGAAACGAATTCGAGTCTGGACGGAACGGGGTGAATCGTCGTCGCCGCAACATTTAAAACGCTCGGCGTAATGACCGTCACCAAAACCCACACGCCGCCCAAAACGAGCGCGTTCGCGGCTGACGAAAACCCGAACGAATTGACCAGCATCGCCGCCGCAAACCAGAAAAGCGCGTAAAAAACAATCGCCGAAACAAATAATCCGACGCGCGAAAGATTCTCCGCCGCGAAAAGATTCACGCCGCTCAAAAGCAAACCGATTAAAGAAAATCCGACGGCGAAAACGACGATCAAAAGCAGTCGCGTCAACAATTTTCCGGCAGCGATTTTTTTAACGCTCACGGCGGCGTTCGCCATCGAAAGCTGAAGCGTGCCGTTTTCGCGCTCGGCGGACAATAAATTGTAAGACAGGGCGAGAATCAAAAGCGGAAAAATAAAAACCA
>CAYUGW010000447.1:0-4010 GCA_964444245.1 uncultured Blastocatellaceae bacterium
CCCGACATTATTTTCGCCCAAAAATGCGGAAACTTTCCGCGCATCTGCTTCCGTTTCGACCAGAACGCTCTGCAAAAACGCGCCGAAAAGATTTTCGACCGCTTGTTCGGCTTGTTCGTCAACATTCAATTTATCTGCCAGAGTTCCTAAGAATTTTACGCCGATCTTTTTTTCTTCCGAGAAAAGTTTCTGCACGTTCGGCGCATAGATCGCGCGTTTTTCTTCGAGTTCCTGCAAAGTTTCAAGCCGGTTTTTCTTGCGCGAAAATTCATCTCTGAGAGTTTTCAGAACAATTTCGCTCGTTTTTAATTCTTCACGCGCCGTGCTTGCCGCATTTACAATTTCCTGTTTTTCAAAATGGAGATTTTCGAGTTTTTCGCGTTCTTCGATCAGAGTTTTTTCGAGATTTTCGGCTTCCTGTTTGTGTTCGAGATAAGTTTCACGAGCGCGTTCGCCTTCGCGGCGCAAACCTTCGGCGCGTTCTTTTAATCTTTCAATCGTATTTTCAAGCTGGCGTTCGATTTCCGTCAGGCGTTCAAATGCCGCCGTATGCTGCAAAACTTCGGCGCGAATCGTTTCCAGATGCGTTTCGATTTCTTTTAATTTATCTAATTTTTCCTTGTATTTTTCTTCGGCTTTCCGCAATTCGAGTTCGCTTTTTCCGGCTTCTTCGCGTTCTTGTTTTTCTTCTTTTTCAAGCCGTTTGATCTCGTCTTTGATAAGTTCCAAACGCTTTTCGGTCGCTTGCGTTTCGCTTTTTAAAACACCGGAACGATTCCGCAGATTCTCTATCTGCTCGGTTTGATAGCCTTTTTCCCGAAGATTCCGGTCGCGCTCCAGAGCGTTTTCCGAATGACGGGCGCGGATTTCCGATAAATTTTCTTCTGCAATTCTCGCCTCATTCGTCGCTTCACGAAACGCTTCGTCCTTTTCCGCGACTTTCCGCAAAATCTGTCTTTCGAGTTTTACTGCTTCTTTAAGTTTTTCTTCCAACTCATTGACCAGATCGGACAAATATTTTCCTTCGGCGGAAAATGTTTGGCGCAGAAGCCGGCGGAATTCTTCGCGCAAAATCTTGTAACGGCGCGTTTTCGAGGCTTGGCGGCGCAAACTGTTTGCCTGTTTATCAATTTCGGAAACGATGTCGGAAATGCGGCTCAGATTAGATTTCGCCGTTTCAAGACGCGTTTCGGCAGCGCGTTGGCGCGTGCGGAATTTGGAAATTCCGGCGGCTTCTTCAATTAAATTTCTTCTATCGCTCGGTTTTGAAGACAAAATCTGACCGATCTTTCCCTGTTCGATGAGGGCATAATGCGCGCCGGAAAGTCCCGTTCCGGCAAATAAATCCTGTATGTCGCGCAGACGGCAGCTCTTTCCGTTTAAAAGATATTCGCTCTCGCCCGAACGATAAAGCCTGCGACCGACCGAAAGAGCTTCGCCCGGCGCAAATTCGAGCGCAAAACTGCGCGGTTTCCAATGTCTTTTGCCTTTAACTTTCGTCTGAATCGTCTGGATTGAGCCGACCTGCGCCGCTTGCGCCTGTTCGGTTTCAAATTCTTCCTCTGTGTGAAAACCGTTACCATTATTTCGGATTGCAGATTGCGGATTGCGGATTTCAGATTCTTCGGCTTCGATTGCATCAATATCAACGACATTTTCGTCGATCTCGCTCAAAGTTTCGTCAATATCATCGAGTCCGTCGTCTTCGTTTGGATTAAAATCCGATTCAACCCGTTCGAGATGCAAGATAACTTCCGCCATTCCGCCCGCCTGACGCTTGCTCGTGCCTTGAAAGATCACGTCCTTCATATCTTCGCCGCGCAGGGATTTCGCCCGTTGTTCGCCCAAAACCCAGGAGATAGAGTCACTTACATTACTATTATGAACGATCATATTTCCGGCAACAAAATTGTGAGTTTCATCAATGCTGAGATCATAAACCCATTGATCAGAAGATTCGATTTCTTCGATGTTTACGATTTCATCCCAATAAATATCAGAATTAGCTAAGTTTGAAATTTGTTCGAGAGTTTCATTTGCCGGTGAAAAATCCTCGCTTAAAAATTTTAATTGCTCAACGACTTCGTTTAGACCGTTTCGGCTTGCCTGACAAATTTTTCCTGTGTAAGCAGCAATTTTCGGATAATTTTTGCGATTCGGTTTAATCTTTACGTTTGCAAGTTTTACGGCAGTTCTGACAAGTTCGGTTGCGCCGGGAACCAGATCTTGATTTGGATTATCAGCAGTTTCTATCAAAGATAATTTTCTTAGAGAATTTTGTTTACAACCAACAAATTTGAATTTATCAGCCGTGAATTTGAGTTGTTTTGAACCGTAAATTAAAACTGAAAAATATGGTCGGACAGTTTTTTTCGCTGTATTGCTCGCATATTTTTGCTTTGGACGCAAATATGCAAAAATTCCCAGTTGCAATAATAATGAAATAACCTGCTTGGCAAGTTTTTCGCTGGCGGTTGCATATTCGATATAATTTAGAATTTTCCCGTTACTCTTCTGTGGACGTGAGCAAATATAAGCATCACCCTCAAAAAGTCCTGACAAAAAAGCCCATTTCACTTTGTCTTCCGCCTGAAAAATTTGCGAAGGGATTTCTTTTTCAAACGAATTTGAATTGATCGGGAAATTAAAAACCTTTTCCAGAGTTTTACAAAGAACTTGTGAAAAGATCAAACTGTCGGTAACGCCTTTTTTATAATTTTTCTGAACGACCTTTACGCCGAATAATTTTTTTGCAAGGCGTTTAAATTCTTGGTTTATTTTATCATCGGAATTTACAAACCAAATTTGTGAACTCGGAGTATTTCTGCCTTCGGCAATCAGTAAACCGAGAAAATAAGCCAAATCCGCCGAAAAATTCTCCGGCAAATCTAAAAAAGCTGTTTGGTACGATTTGATTTGATGTTTAAAGGGAAACGGTTTGGCATAAACTTTTTGAAATTTATTGAGTTCGGCAATATTTATGCTTTGTCTATTTCTTAAACTTTGTAGAGAAGTTTTGGAAGCATCGGCAATTTTCGACCATTTTGAAAGGTTGCCGAAATGTTTTTTTCCTTCACTTGTCCAAGTTTTTAATGATTCTGAAAAAGGAACAAAAATTTTGTCATCCGAATCAAAAGCTTCCAACAAATTTTCGGATAAAAATTCAACTAGTTTTTTATTCGTCGGCAAAACACGCGGAACGGCTATTCTCACTCCTTTTTTCAATTCGTCTGCCTGAAGCGCACTAAGTTTGCCGTTTTCTAAAGTAAATAATGGATGATACGGCGTAGCTTTTATTTCGCGACCGCCGCGCGTGCGAATTTTAAGCAGTTTCGGAGTTGTCTGACGTTTGATAAAAGCGGAAACTTTTCGCGGTTCGAGTTTGAGAGTTTCAGGATTAAGAGTAAGAATTTCGATATTTTCGGGATTCTCAAAAGTCGAAAATCCGTCATGGAATTTTTCTTTGAAAAAGGAATTTTCAAGTGCAGTTTCGACTAATTGCCGGATCGCTGTTTCCTGACCATTTGATAAAGTAATCAAAGTGTCGCCGCTGACACATTTCCCGCAACCGTTCGGACCGACAACGGCGGTAATTCCGTTGCCCGTAAAAATAATTTCGGTGTAATCGGCAAATGATTTAAAGCCTGTGATTTCTAAACGCTGAAGTTTAAACATTTTCTAGTGTTATATTCGGAGAGATAGCACTATATTTTGTTGTTTTCGCTCAATTAAGTCAAATCAGCAAGGTGGTCGGTAGTGTCATAATTTGTGTTGCCGGAAATATTTTGTCCCGGAGGGACTTCTCGTTAATAGCCCAACGATTTATCGCGCGGGGATAATTGTCGAATTATTGTTAGAGTCCTGAAAGGACGAAAGATTTCTTTCGTCCTTTCAGGACTCTTAATTCATCGGTTGATCCGTTCCCCAACCATAAATGGCTGGGCTATTAACTAAAGCTCCTCCGGAGCGAATGATTGAATCTCACTTGAGCAATACAAATTAGGACACTA
>CAYUGW010000448.1:0-4003 GCA_964444245.1 uncultured Blastocatellaceae bacterium
ACCGGAAGAAAACGAACAAAGAGTTTTAGGCAAAATTCAAAAAATCGAATGTAAAGCCGACGCGGTAATTTACACGGTAAAAACCGCCGAAAACGAAACTCTTTTGCTTTCGAGCAAGGATTTTCAAAATCTGGAATTGTTCACATTTATTGAAGCGAATAATGTGCAGGTCGGGTGCGGAGAAAATCTTTCAAGCGTGAATTCGGTTTTATATTATAAACCGAATTCATCCGTCAAACCGGCAAATAAAGGCGAATTAACATCAATTTCATTCGTGCCGGAAAGTTTTCGTTTTATGGATTTTGAAGACGAAACCGAACAGATCATAGAAGAAAGAAGCGAGGTGTTCGAGCAAAGCGGAAATTCTCCGCCGACCCCAAGCACGACCGAAATGCCGGACTTTGAAGCACAGCGCCGCGATATGATTATGGAATCAATAAAGAAAGCGATGCGTGTGCCGCAAGCGGGCGAAAAACGCGAGATCGGATATCTTGAAAAGATAGAATGCACGAGCAAAGCGACATTTTATCATCTGAAATCCGCAACCGCGACTTATAAATTCCGCCAATCGTCGCCGCAATCACCGGAATTAAAAGCGTTTACGCCCGAGATGGAACAGGTTCAATTCGGCTGTAATTTGAAAAATTTAGATGTTCCGGTAGTTTTTACCTACAAGGAAGAATTGAAGGGCAAAGATAAAACAAACGGCGAAATTATCGCGCTCGAATTCGTGCCGAGAAGTTTTAAATTATAGCAATAAAGATATTTAACAAGCGTTTGGAGTTCCGCGTTTACGCGATAGATTCCAAACGCTTGTTAAATTACCAGCCGCGATTGATTTCCCATTTATCAACAATTTTTCCGTCATCGAGAATGTGATAATGCGAATGCTGCAAAGCCGTCAGACACGAATGATTTGCCAGAATTCGCACGCGCGAGCCGACTTTTAATTGATTGAAAACTTTCGCCTCCGCGACCGAAATTTCGCCGTGTTCCTGCGAAAGCGATTCAACGCGCAAATTCAAATCGTTTCCTTCCAAATCATAAACGCGACCATAGCCGCAGCCCGCGTCAAATTCGACCGCGCCGCGATCTTTGGAAAGCGCGACCGCGCCGGCATCAACGACGATTTTTTGCCTGTTTACATCGCGGTGAACGACCGCCGCCAAAACCGTCAGAGCGCAATCGGAAAACTTACAGCTTCCCAAAGTCGCCTGAAAAGCATCAAAGAAAATATAATTTCCCGCACGAAATTCGGTAATTCCGTCCAGATTATCAATCGCGCTGAAAGTCGGCGTTGAACCGACGCTCACACAGGAAACTTCCAAACCTTTTCTGCGCAGATTTTCCGCGTGTTTTCGCATTTTATCTCTTTCTTCGTGAGCGATTTCAAGCAAGTTTTCCGCACCGTTTGCGTGATAGGAATGTCCGGCGTGCGTCAAGATTCCCGAAAAATTCAAATTGGATGAATCGGCAATTTTCTGCGGAATGTCAAACGCCTCTTTCGTTCGCGGTTCGACACCGCAGCGATGATAACCGATGTCAATTTTAACGAAAACATCGAGTTTGATATTTTCGTCTTTTGCCGCTTCATTTAATAACCCGACGGTTTCCGCGTCATCGGTCAATACCGCAAACTTTTCCGTATTTTTGGCAATTTCAAACGCTTCAGCAAACTTTCCGCGCTCGACCGGAACGCCGTAAATTATATCGGAAAACCCGTTTTTCGAGAAAAAATGCGCTTCCGAAAGCGTCGAAACCATAATTCCGCCAAACGTCTTTTCGGTTTGAATCTTGGCAATTTCCAGACAACGATGAGTTTTAACGTGCGGGCGCAAAATTACGTTCAGCTTTTTGGCGCGTTTTGCAATGCGCTCGGCATTTTGCTTCATTCGCTCAAAATCTACGATCAACGACGGCGTTTTAATGGTTACCAATTGCATACTTTAAGTTTTTGAAAAACATCAGTAAATTTGTCTTTGGCTTGTCTTGATTTGAACTGGATATTTACATTTTCGTTGTTAATAATATTGGTTTGAATTGGATTTGGGTAGGAAAAAATTAACAGTAATTGCATTTTTTTAATCTAGTCCAAGCAATTCCAATATCCCTTTCAGAAAATTGCTCTTTTTTTCTATCATTCCATCTGTGGACTAATTCAATAGTTTTGTTCAAATCATTTTTTGCAAATTCATTTTCCTGAGTAACCCAATGGACGGTTGAAAGCAACTCCATCCCATTCGGATATTCGAATCCTTCGATCAAACGAAATACATTTTCTAGATTTTTAATTGTTTCAGGACTATTTTTATCCAAATATCTCTGTGCTTCTTCTAGAGCCTCCGGCATTAAAAAAATAGTAGGTTCAATAATTTTTTGAGTTCGATCACCATAACCTCTGATAAAATGTCCTTCAATTCTTTGTAAAACGTGATTTAATACTTCTGCATAAGGTCCATACTTATCCTTGACAAAATTCAATTGCAAAGGTTCACCGCTAACTTGCAAAAAATACGCTAACTTCTGAATTTCGAGTTGCGATAATCTGTATCCGGGCAACAAATAAACATCAAAAAGCAGTAATAAAGCAGCTCTCACAGCGGTCATATTCGGTCGTTTTGTCGCAACTTTCATTTTTTCCGCCTTTGGTGCGCCGGAAGGTATATACAGCAAAACTTTTGTTTCGGGAGTTTCAGCAAATGCGTTTTCAATTAACGGTCGAACATCTTTCCAATTTAATCCGCCGTTTCCACAACCTAATGGTGGAATTGCGATTGATTTTATTTGAAGATTTTTTACGACTTTAATTAAATCAATTAAGCCTTCTTTAATGTCTTCAATTTTGCTTTTTCCGCGCCAATGTCTTTTGGTTGGAAAGTTGATAAGATATCGAGGCATCAATTGTCCAGTCGGGAAAACGTGCATTTTTCCAATTTTAATCTCTCCGTGATGCGCCGCTTTTTGATAATCTTTAAAATAATCCTGAGAAAACCCCTGTCGAAATTGTAAAGCAATCCCTTTACCCATTACGCCAACCGTATTGACTGTATTAATCAGGGCTTCAGCATTTGCCTCCAGTAAGTTTCCTTTAACTAATTCGATCATAATTATTTCTCAAAATTTGGATTCAATAATACCAATGAGGTTTAACAATTACTCTCATTTGATTGTTTTTTCGCTTTAGAATTTGCTCGACTTTATTTTTTACATCTTCAGAAATAACACCAATTCCGGTAATTAGATCAATTGGAAAATGATTATAAACTAAAAATTCCGCCTGTCTTCTTCTTTTTCTATCGCCATCCTCTTCGGTGTCGCGCCAAATCGTTGCGTTCATTATTTCCCAATCAATTTTGTCGAGGTCGGCGGGATTATCGTAAAAAATACTTGTTGCCATTTCTGCGTGTCCATCAGTAAAAGTAAAAGGTAAATTTCTCCGGTTTACTTTTTCAACCGTTGAAAATAAATGAAGAATCAGGTTTTGACCTTCATTATAATATGCCACTCTTTTATTATGAATAGCGCATAACATTGGTGAACGAGCTGCAAAATAAAACGGAACGTAATCTGCTAAAGTTCCGCCCATCGGGACTGTTTTTCTGGCACGACGAAGTTTGATATTTTCGTGCGCGATTCCCTTTATCTGAGATTCTCTAAGTGCTATTTCCGTATCACACCACAAATTATCACTTTCTAAAATCTTTTCCAGATTATCAAAGTGTGTAATGTGAAATATAAATGTCATTTTGGCTATATTTTAATGAAATATTTTTAATTCATCAAAGAACAAGCGGCGAAATAAATATAAAACAGAATGAAAATATGTTGCAAAATACCTGTAAAATATACCACAAAATTCTAGTAAAATTAATTTTTCGTTAAACTTCAGACCCAAACGAAACCGTTTTTACTTCAAATAATCCTTCAAATATTTTCCCGTGTGCGATTTTTTAACTTTCATAACTGCTTCGGGCGTTCCGACCGCGACGATTTCGCCGCCGCC
>CAYUGW010000449.1:0-3997 GCA_964444245.1 uncultured Blastocatellaceae bacterium
GTTACGCCGTCCATTCCGGTCAAGGTTACGCCGTCCATTCCCGTCAAGGTTACGCCGTTTGATTTATACGCCAGAAAATTATCCGCGCCCGTCAGACTTACGCCGTCCATTCCGGTCAGCGTTACGCCGTCTGCGCCGGTTAAACTCACGCCGTTTGATCTTGTAAATAAAATTCCCGCTTGCGCCGCGTTAAGGGCAAATAGGATAAGCAAAATCGAACAGATAATTTTCTTCAAAAACATATAGGGTTGACCTAAAAGTTAAAATAAAAGTTAATAAAACGCCGGATTTTAAAGCTGATTTAAAAGTGTAATAAAACAAAACACTTGCATTAAATTGATTCAATTCGAGAGTAGGGTTTGTGAATGAATTATTATCACAAACCCTACTCATTAATCAATCCGAAAACTGATTTTGCAATCGTCGTGCCTAGTTTTCGACCGATTTATTTAATTGAATCCGGAAATTTGCGCCTTTTTCAATTTTCAGGTTTTTGTCCGCCGATGAAAGCGTTGTCGAAGAGTTTGCCGAACCGCTTGCCGTTTGGCTGATTTGCAAACCTTTGATGTTGCTTCCGACCGTATTCGTTACGCCGCCGACGGTTTTACCCGCCGTATCGGTAACGCCGCCGACCGTTTGCGTGGTCGAATTAAGAACGCCGCCGACCGTTTGCGTCGCACCGCCGAGCAAACCGCCGCCGGAATTTCCGCTCGACGCGTTTCCCGAAGTAGTCGTATTTGCCGAAGTATTCGATTCAAAAACATCACCGACCGCGGCGTTTTTGCTGATGTTTGTAATCGAAACAATTGATGCATTGATCGGTGCGGATAAATTTTTTCCTTCGATTTTGTCAAAAATCAAACCGATTTTCGACGTTGCCGAATCTTTTGTTTTTTGCCGGACTTCGCTAACTCTTCCGATTAATTTCGTGCCTTTCGGAATAATAACTTCGCCGTTTTCCTTGATTGTTTTGGTCGTCTTCAACACGACCTCATCGCCGACTTTGGATTTTTTGGCATCCAACGTCCCTTGCAGTTGGGCATCCAGATTTGTTTCCGATTCGATCAAAACATCGATCATCGCGGAATTGTTTGCCGTCTGAGCAAAACAAACCGTGCCGAATAAAAAAATAAAAGTTAAGCCGAATATAATTTTTCTCATTATTTTTTACCTCTCAAAAATTTTAGAACTTCAAATTTTTTTGGGGAAAGTTCGTTAGTTGAATTTTTCAACTGTCTCAATCCTATTTATAACGGGTTGAGAAAAACTTGAGAATCGAACAAATTTTCGGCAGCAACTAGCGTTAAAAATTTCGCACTCTCAAGTTTTTCTCAAGTTTTCCGAATTATGATGACAATCGTTATGATGTTGAATTATTCTTTCCACGAAAACATAGATAGCAGCGAGGCTTTAATGCCTTTTGATACTGTTTCCTCAAAAGAGAAATCGCCGAATTTGCGATGTAAATTCAGCGATTTTCGGATAATTTCGGAAAAGATACGCATCCCGCAAACGGGCAAAAGTTTCGAGCGTCCGCGGCTAAACGAGCTTCTCGGCAAACAAATCGAACAATTCGGCGCATCCTTGATTTTAGGGCGCGCCGGCACCGGAAAAACAACGGTTGCCGTAGATTTTGCCAAAGATTATGAGCGTGTTGCCTGGTTTCGCGTCGAATCTGCCGATTCGGATTGGGAAACTTTTTCACGGTATTTTATTTCCGGTTTTCAAATTGCTTTGCCGGATTCGAAATTCAATTTTTCGACCTATTCGCCGCATCAAACGACGGAAACCAAAATTTTGAATATTTTGGAACAGCTTTTCCTCATTCTTGAAAAAGCGTCCGAGAAAAAACGGATTTTAATCGTTTTGGACGATCTGCACAGCGTTTTCGATGCCGAATGGTTTGAAACATTCTTTAAGGGTTTGCTTTCTTATGAAATCCCGAAAATTCATATTTTGCTGCTTTCAAGGAGCAAACCGCCATTTCCGCTCTGGCGGCTTCGTTCAAAACAGAAATTGGGCGTTTTGGAAGAAAATCTCTTGCTTTTTACAATCAGCGAACTGGAAGAATTTCTAAAAACAAAAGGAATTTCAAAGGAAAAAATCAAACGGATTCATAAAAGTTCATTCGGCAGAGTTTCTAAAATTTTAGAACTTCAAGATTTTCAAATAGTTCTGTAGTTAATTCTCCTGACAGAAATATGCCTCTTAACTGAGGGTTTGCCCGGTATTTTTATATCGGGCTTTTTTTTGGCTTGAACCGGATCGAAAAACTTTTCCGGTTGTGCCATAATGTTTTGAAATTCAAATACATAACGAAAACGGCGAGAGATAAATGCCCAAACCCAATTTTTTTCTGCGGACAAAATTGCTGCAACCGAGAGCGGTTGTCGAACTGCTTTCCAGACCGCGGCTGACAGAAAAACTTCAATCAAATCTTAATTCGCCGATAACGATGGTGGCGGCTGATGCGGGTTGCGGAAAAACTACTTTGATCGCCGATTTTATCCGCAATCAGACGCGCCGGGCGGTCTGGTATCAACTCGATCATACGGATGCCGATCCGTTTGTTTTTCTCGGCTACATCGCTCACGGCATCAAAAATTTCGCGCCCGCTTTCGGCGAAACGATTCTTCCCTATTTATCGGAAGCAACCGACGATGTTCTGCTGCACCCGGAACGTGCGGTTGATCTGCTTTTGAACGAAATTCTCGAAACCATCGAACAACCCTTTATTCTCGTTTTAGATGATTATCATCACATCGGGCGCGAAACTGTCGTGCATCAACTCGTTGACCGGCTTTTGCAATATTCTTCAGACATTCTGCATTTGATCATTACGACGCGCGATCTGCCGCCGCTGGCGATTATGCGCCGCCGGACGCAATCTCGCGCTTTGATTATCAACCGCGAAGACCTGCTTTTTACCGATGAAGAAGTGCGCGAACTTTTCCGAAACACTTTAAATGTCGAACTGAAAGACGAAGAAATCGCCGAATACCGCGAGCGTACGCAGGGCTGGATCACGGCGTTGCAGCTTGTCCGACAGGTTGCCGGGCAGGAGATTTACGCCAATAAAGAAACGCCTACGCTCGATCTGAGCGAGATACTCAAACAATCGGAAAAAGATATTTTCGATTATTTTGCCGAAGAGGTTTTTTCGCGTGAACCGGAAGAAATTCAGAATCTGCTCTTGCATTTATCTCTGCTCGAATCTTTGCCTCTGGACGTTTGCAGCGGTCTTTTTCCAAAGGAAAGATGCTCGTCCGTTTTGCCGGAATTGCTGCAAAAAAACGTCTTTTTAACCGTTGCGGGCGATGCTCATTTTGCCGAAGAATACCGGCTTCATCCGCTTTTCAAGGATTTTCTGCAACGCCGTCTGCGTTCGGAAATCGGTTTAACCGAGTTAAATCGGGAAAAAAATCGAATCGCCGATTTTTTTCTTGCCGGAGATCAATGGGAAAAATCCCTGCCGTTTTTTCTCGAATCGGAAAATTTCGAAAAAGCAGCGTGCATTATCGCGGAAAACGGCGCGAATTGGCTGGCGAACGGTGCGATTACGACGCTCGACCGTTTTGCCGAACAAATTCCGCTCGAATTTCTCGAAAAATTTCCGCGCGCTCTGCTTCATAAAGCCGAAATTGCGCGGCTGCAAGGCGACGCGCAAAAATCTTCAAACATTTTAAACCGCGCCGTCAAACTTCTGCATCTTGAAAACGACAAAACCGGCGAAGCCGAAGCACTTCATTCGCTGGCAAGTCTGGCGCGAAGAAAGGGCAGATGCGAAGAATCGTTTGAATTCCTTGAAAAAGCGGAAAAACTCGTCGGCGAAGACACCGAAACTTTTATCAAATGCGCCAATACGCGCGGACTCTGCCTGATCGCGAAGGGCGCGTGGACAAATGCCGAACAGCAATTTCGCTTCGCGCTCGAACTGGCGGAAAAAAATTCCAACGAACAATTTATCCGCATTATCACGCATAATCTCGCGCTTCCG
>CAYUGW010000450.1:0-3984 GCA_964444245.1 uncultured Blastocatellaceae bacterium
CGGAAGAATTGGAAGGCATCGGAAACTTCAATGCGGGCGGCGCGGTCGCCTTTGCAAGCATTACATATCTCTTGCTTTCGATTGTTTTGGGTTTGGTCGAGAGATACTTAAAACCTCCGCTCTGGCTTTCAACGATAATTTTCGTGCCGGCAACTTTTGCGCTCTCATATATCGGCACGCTCTTTTCGACCGTTTTTCTTTTCGATCACACTTCCTGGGCAGTTTTAATCTTGATTTACTGCATCATCGGTTCTCTTGTTCCGGTCTGGGCGTTATTGCAGCCGCGCGGATATTTGGGCGGATTCGTGCTTTATACGGCGATTGCCATCGGCATTATCGGTATATTTTTCGGCGGTTATGAAATTCAGCAGCCGGCGTTTAAATCCTGGGACATCGGCGGAATGACCGGAACTTTGTTTCCGTTTCTTTTTGTAACAATCGCCTGCGGCGCGTGTTCCGGCTTTCACGGTCTGGTTTGTTCCGGCACGACCTCAAAGCAGATCAATAAAGAATCGGACACGCATTCGATCGGTTACGGCGCGATGCTCGCCGAAGGTTTCGTCGCCTTTATCGCGCTCGTTACGATTATGATTATTGCGTCGGAAGCGGCAAAAGGTGTTTCGCCGGGGAAAATTTACGGCAACGGAATCGGCGAATTTTTAACCTTGATAATCGGAAAAGAAAATCTGCCGATTGCGATCACCTTCGGCGCGATGGCGTTTTCGACGTTTGTTTTCGACACATTGGACGTTTCGCTTCGTTTGGGAAGATATATCGTGCAGGAACTCATCGGAATTCCGGGGAAAATCGGCGCGATTATCGGAACTCTGGCAACGATTGCCATTCCGTTTATCTGCGTTTTGCTCGCGCCGAAGGGAAGCTGGAACGAATTTTGGACTCTTTTCGGCGCGTCGAATCAACTGCTCGCCGCATTAAGTCTGCTTTCAATAACGGCGTGGCTTTATCAGGCGCGGCAGCGAATCGCTTTTACACTTTTGCCGATGCTTTTTGTTTTGACGATCACGCTCTGGGCTTTGGGCGCATTGGTCATCGGAAATTTCAGCGCGGCAAACGGTTTTGACATAAAATTCGTCAACGGAATCGCCTCGCTCGTCTTGATCTTGCTGGCGGTTTATTTAGTAATTACGGCGATTTTGAAACTGCGAACCGAAAGACGAATTAACGATTGAAATCTGAAATCTGAAATCTGAAATCCGGAATCCGGAACTTTTAAACTATGCCTGCAATCGAAGAAAATTTAGAGGTCGAAGAAGTAATCACGCCGCAGGAAGCAAAATTTGAAAAATGGCGTAACCGCGCCGGATTTCTGCTGGCGCCGATTGCGTTTTTGCTTATTTTTTTCACGTCGTTCGAGAGTTTAACGCCCGAAGCGCATTCGCTGGCGGCGATCATCGCGGTCGTCATAATTTTGTGGATTTGCGAGAGTTTGCCGATGCCGGTGACGGCTCTGGTCGGTGCGGCGTTGTGCGTTTTGTTCAGAGTCGCTGATGCCAAAACGGTTTTCGCGCCGTTTGCCGATCCGTTGATGTTTTTGTTTATCGGCTCATTTATGCTGGCGCGCGGGATTTTTTTGCACGATCTGGACAAACGGTTTGCGTTCGGCGTTTTATCTCTGAAAATAATCGGTGCGCGACCTTCGCGGATTTTGTTTGCATTCGGCGCGGTAACGGCGTTTGCTTCCGCCTGGATTTCCAATACGGCGACGACCGCGATGATGTTTGCCATCGGGCTTTCGATCATCGCGTTTTTATTCAAACACGAAAAGGAAACGGGCGTAAAGATCAATCGCAATTACGCGACCGCGATGATGCTGATCACATCTTTTGCCGCGTCAATCGGCGGTTTGATGACTCCGATCGGAACGCCGCCGAATGTCATCGGTCTCGGGTTTATCCGCCAAATCTTAGGCGCGGAGATTTCGTTTTTCAAATGGATGATGATCGGTGCGCCGATTGTCCTCGTTCTTTACCTTTTTCTCTATTTTTATCTGAATTTTCTCGCGCCCGCCGGAGTCAAGGAAATTCCCGGAAGCGCGGAAATGATTGCGCGGGAAAAAGCCGCTTTGGGCAAATGGACACGCGGGCAGAAATCAACCGTTTTTGCCTTTGCAACCGCCGTTACGCTCTGGGTTTTTTCCGGTTTGGTCGCGCTTTTTGCCGGAGATGCGAGCGCGATCTATAAAGCGATAAACGCGCGTCTGCCGGAAGCGGTCGGCGCAGTTGTCGGCGCGTGTCTTTTGTTTCTTTTGCCGGGAAATAAACCGGGCGAAAAAGCGATTACGTGGAGCGAAGCCGTAAAAATCGATTGGGGCGTGATCTTGCTCTACGGCGGCGGTTTCGCGCTCGGAGTTTTGTCTTTTCAGACGGGTTTAGCAGAATCAATCGGCAGAAATATGACTTCGCTTCTTCCCTTAAGCGGCGGTTTTGGTCTGCTTGTTGCGGCGGTAATTGTGGCGATTATTATTTCGGAGACGACTTCAAACACGGCTTCGGCAAATATGGTCGTTCCGGTTGTCATTGCGATTGCCCAAGCTCAAGGCGAAGATCCTTTGATTCCCGCACTCGGCGCGACCTTTGCCGCGAGTTTAGGTTTTATGCTGCCGGTTTCAACTCCCTGTAATGCAATTGTTTACGGTTCGGGTTATATTCCCTTGATGAAAATGGTGCGGTATGGAATTCTGCTCGACATTTTCGGCGCGATTGTGATTATCACAATGCTGAGCTTGCTTGCGCCGTTCGTGCGTTAATTTTTGTTTACTTGATTAAACTTTACTTTTAGCGAATTACCGACGGATGAATGTAATAGAAACATTTTGGAAGCGCGGAAAAGATATTCCGATATTTTCGACCGAACACGTTTTGGCAAAACTCCGGACGAAACGATCGGCGCGTTTCGCAATTATTGTCGGATTGATATTGATAATTTTCGTCATTCTTTACCCGCTCATTTCGCCGTTTTCGCCCGACGAACAAATTGCCGGCGCAAAATTGCTTTCGCCGAGCCTGACGCATCCGCTCGGAACAGACCAATTCGGGCGCGATGTGTTGACGCGGATTGCGAGCGGCGGACTTCGTTCGCTCGGTGCGGCGATTCTGGTTTTGAGTTTGATTTTGCTTGTCAGTATTGCGCTCGGAACATTTTTCGGAATGATTGGTAGCATTATTGATTCGATTGCGATGCGCGTGATTGACGTTTTTCTCGCCCTTCCGCCGATTGTTTTAGCTCTGGGGATCGTCGGCGTTCTCGGTGTCGGTTTTGAAAATCTGCTGCTCGCGATCTTTGTTTCGTCGCTCGCTTTTTACACGCGTCTGGCACGCTCATTTGTGCGGATTTCGCGGCAGAGAAAAGATGTCATCGTCGCTCGTTTATGCGGAATCGGCTGGATAAAGATCGCCATCGGACATATTTTTCCGCAGGTTTTCGCGCAGATGCTGATCGTAGCGACACTCGATCTCGGCGGAATAATTATTTTGCTCGCGTCGCTTTCTTTTCTCGGTTTGGGAGTTCAGCCGCCCGATGCCGAATGGGGCGCGATGCTTGCCGAATCGCGTTCGTTTTTCACATTCGCGCCGTGGTTGCTTTTCGCGCCCGCGCTGGCGATTTTTCTTTCGGTAATGTCGGCGAATTTGATCGGAAATGCGTTGCGTGATGTGACGGAATAGGAAAAGTTTAACCACAGATAAACACAGATATTAGTTAGGATTTATTGATACTTGAAACTATTTATAAGCAAAAACCTTCTTTTACAAATCTGTGTTCATCTGTGGTTAAAAATAAAATATTAGATGTCCAAAGTTCTTGAGTTTCAACAAGTTTCGGTAACGTATCCGAACGGCAAACGCGCACTCGACGAGGTTTCGTTTTCGATCTCGGCGGGCGAATGTTTCGCGCTCGTCGGCGAATCGGGCTGCGGAAAATCAACTCTGGCACACGCCGCGCTCGGCGTTCTTCCGCCGAAAACTA